>NC_014551.1:177500-477500 GCF_000196735.1 Bacillus amyloliquefaciens DSM 7 = ATCC 23350 | reverse complement strand
CGTATTCAGCCTCCGTCAATATTCTTTGCGGAAACCTCGTCTGCCGGCTGAGCATGTTTTCAATTCTGTGCAGTTCAACGATGTCGATTCCGATTCCGAAAATCATGTGAATTCCTCCTAAAAGTCCGTACTAAAAAACGGTTTATGTCATAAACGTGTTACTATATATGTAACAAATCAGATGCAAAGGGGCTTGCGATGTTTATACGAACGGAAAATTTCCAGACTTTTATCAGACGTTATCCGGCCGTCAGCTGTATTTTGGCGCTGCAGGCGTTCTTGTGGCTGTTTTTCAGCCTGCCGCTTCATTCCGTCATGATGTGGTCAGATGCAGTGACCGGCTATAATTACGGCGTTGCCGAAGGAGAATGGTGGCGGCTGGTGACACCGATGTTTTTACACGCGAATTTCACCCACCTTCTGTTTAACTCCATGTCTCTCTTTTTATTCGCGCCCCCGCTTGAGCAAATGCTCGGAAAAGTCCGCTTTCTGATTGTGTACATCGCATCAGGCATCATCGGCAATATCGGCACGTATCTTGTCGAACCGCTTGATTATGTGCATGTCGGCGCATCAGGGGCGATCTTCGGACTTTTCGGCGTGTATGTGTTTCTGACTGTTTTCCGCAAGGAGCTGATCGGCCGGGACCAGTCGAAAATGATTATGACCCTGCTTGTCATTGCGGTACTGTCGACGTTTATCAATTCTAATATTAACATTATGGCGCATTTGTTCGGACTGGCAGGCGGATTTTTGCTTTCTTTTTTATGCGTGCAGCAAAAAAAGCGGCGGTATTAACCGTCCGCTTTTTCATATGAATACCATCGCCCGATGCGTTCGGCATCTTCCTCGCTGACATCCCTCAGCATGACATGCTCCATATGGTGAGCTGATTTCACCGCTGTAGCCACGGATGCGAGCCGTCTTCTTTTTTGCAGAAAGGATCGGCTGACTTCGAACATCTGCATTCTTCTTCTCAGCATAATCGTGGTCGTCTTCCCGATCAGCCTCGTGGTGATCTGCAGCCGGCCGCCGTTTAAGCACCATGACGCACTCCTAAACGAGGCATAGCCCAGCACCAGTTCGGCGGGAAGCACAAGAAGCGATGCATATCCCCACGGTTTAAACAGAATACAAAGCGGAATGATCACGAAAACCGAGAAGATTACGGAGCGGAATAAATATCGGCGCAGCGATCTCTTCGGCAAATGATGCCGATTTTCGTCCAGCACGTAATCCGGGGTGAAATCCTTGAGCATCACACCGAGCCTTGATTTGCGGATGATCGGAAACAGAATCGTCTGAGCTCCTTCTTTCTCATTCCCCGCACTGCCGGCGCTGACAATCGCAACCGTCGCGTAGCCGAATAACTGTCTGATGACATTTTCTTTAATTTTGATGGCTTGGATTTTACGGAGCGGCATCGTCACTTGATGCTTTTCAATAATTCCTCTGGTAATGACCAATTCATGTTCCTTTTTCTCTATTTTAAAGTTCGCATGCTTGATCATCATACCGGCGATGCTTAACAGCCAGGCGATGAACAAACCCACGAAAATGATCACGGCGTAAATGCTGATGCTCGCATGCTTGAGAAAAGAAAATCTGTCATAGAGCCAGTCCATCGGAAATACTTCATCAATCTGAGAAATGAGGGCGAATACCGCTGAGATGATGACACCGATTCCTCCGGATGTTGAGGCGGCCATGAGCAGCTCACCTAAAGACAGGCGGTAGACGGATTGCACATCATCCTCACGCACGGGCTCCTGCTCCGCTGCAGTTTCCCGGTGCTCTTCTTGCTCGGCTTTTTGCTGAAAAACAGCCGCTCTGATCCGTTCCGCCTCGTCCACCGTAATGGCGGATAAGACGGCCTCGGCATTTTTCCCGTCGCCGGCCGTTTCAATTTGCAGCTTCACAAGCTTAAAAAGCTGCTGAACGACGCCGGCACTCGTATTCATTGATTGAATCCGGTCAATGGAGATGTATCTTTTTTTCGTAAAAAATAAGCCTTCTTCAATCCTGAATTCTCCGTCTTCAATCCGATACGTGAACTTCCTCCACTCGATCACACTTGCCGTAATCAGCCAGATCAGCAGAACGGCGAGCGCAATGCCGCCATAAAAGCGGATGAAATGGTTGGAATTGACGATATAGACGAGAAAAAAAGGAAGAATAATGTTTTTAATGGTTTCGATAATAATATGGAATAAGTTCAAAATCACGGCCGCCGGGTGCAGACGTTTCGGTTCAGACATCATCTTCCGTCACCCTTGCCAGACGGGAAATGGAATCCCTCAGCCGGTCAGCTTCCTCCATATCAAGCGCCGGAATGGAATGAACGGTTGCCGCCGTGGAGATTTTGACTGAGGCCAGCTGGTATTTTCTGAGGAGCGGGCCTTGTGAAGTGTCTACGTGCTGCACCCTCACCATCGGCACAATGACCCGTTTGACAATAAAAATGCCGGATTGAATATCAATTTCATTTTCATGGACTTCATAACGCCATATCCTGTGCCTGATTTTCGGTATGGCATAGATGGATATCACTGACCCGATAATCCAAATGATGCCGAGGACTCCCGTGATCCAATACGGCCAATGGAAGAAATGGCTTAAAACAGCTGCTGTTATGACCGCTAGAAGACAAACGGCGGACAAGATGACTTCCTGAAGACGCCAGACTTTTAAGCCGCTTGGACTGATTCGATTTTTTGGCTGTGCTCTCAATATACCTACCTCCCATTTTTTATCATACATACAAATACGGCTGATTTGCAAAAAAGATTCACTTTCCGGCATATCGAAAAAAAGCGGACCCCATAGAAGGGTCCGCTTTCTGTGTCTTAGTATGATTTTTTCTGGCGTCTGTCACCTGAAGAACGGCGGTCGTTTGAACGTTTTTTATCGTAGGAAGAACGGTTGCTGCTTTTCCCTTTACCGCCGCGGTAGCCGCCGCCTTGGCCGTCTCTGCGCTTAGAAGTACGCTGGTTTTTATAGCGTTTGCTGACCATCGGCGCTTCATCAGTGAGGCGTACAGGCGTGCTGTCCGGCTCTTTAGTCGCCATTTTAATGGCTGCAGCCACAACTGTCACTGCATCATGATCTTCTAACAGTTCCGCAGCTGCCGTCATGTAGAAGTTCAGGTTGTTTTCGCTGATCGTCGTGCGCAGACGGTCAACCGTCACCTGCTGCTGTCCTTCTAATGCTTCGTCAAGCGTCGGCTCTTTCATGCGGTCCATTTTGCGTTTTGTCGTCTGTTCAATCGCGCGAAGCATGCTTTTCTCACGCGGTGTGATAAACGTCATCGCCATACCCGTTTTTCCTGCGCGGCCCGTTCTTCCGATACGGTGAACGTAGCTTTCAGGATCTTGAGGCACGTCAAAGTTGTACACGTGGGTAACGCCTGAGATATCAAGTCCGCGGGCAGCAACGTCAGTCGCTACAAGCACTTCGATCGCACCTTCTTTAAACTTGCGGAGCGCTACCATACGCTTCGCCTGCGTTAAGTCACCGTGAATTCCTTCAGCCGCATATCCGCGAAGGTTCAGAGCTTCCGCTAATTCGTCAACACGGCGTTTTGTACGGCCGAATACGATCGCAAGTTCCGGAGACTGAATGTCAAGAAGACGAGTCAGCGTGTCGAATTTTTTGCGTTCTTGCACTTCCAAGTAGAACTGCTGGATGTTTGATACAGTCATTTCTTTCGCTTTTACTTTTACGTGCTCCGGCTCAGTCATGAAACGCTCTGCGATCCGTTTGATCGGCGCAGGCATTGTTGCTGAGAATAAGAGCGTTTGGTGCTCGCTCGGCACGTTTGAGAGAATAGATTCGATATCATCAATGAATCCCATGTTCAGCATTTCATCTGCCTCATCCATGACAACCGTGTTCACGTTGTTTAAACGGATCGTGCGGCGGTTGATATGGTCAAGAAGACGTCCCGGCGTACCTACGATGATATGCGGGTTTTTCTTCAATGCGCGGATTTGACGTCCGATATCCTGACCGCCGTAAATAGGCAGCACTTTCGCACGCTTATCTTGTCCGATTTTATATAACTCTTCAGATACTTGAATGGCTAATTCACGGGTTGGCGCGATTACGATTGCTTGAATATTAGGAGACTCGGGGTTCATTTTTTCAACAAGGGGTATACCGAACGCAGCTGTTTTACCTGTACCTGTTTGCGCTTGTCCGATGACATCTTTATTTAAAAGTCCGAGCGGAATCGTTTGTGCCTGAATCGGTGTTGCTTCTTCAAATCCCATACGATTGATTGATTTCATGAGATCAGAACTTAATTGGAAATCTTGAAACGTTATAGTCAAATTATTCAAACTCCTTCTGATTGCTGTTTCAGTAATGTCGTGATTTACCACTAAAAACTGCCCTTCCATGTAAAGGACAGGATCATACGTATACAAAGCCCGAATTACTTTACGTTTAATCTTACCATTACACTATGTGTTTTTCAATAAGGCGAGATGGTCAGGCGGCCGGAAGCAGCCTGACCGGATTCTTCCCGCAATTGACGCCGGCCCCCGCGCCGGGCGGGATTTTCCAGCCGTCGGTATTTCTTTTTCATACGGACAGAATTATTTCACCCTGAATTAGTTTCTTCATTTTTGCAGATTTTTATGATGCTGATCAGTATTTCTTCAGTTCTTCTCTAATAAATCTTTAACGGTTTCTTCAAGCTTCATACCTCTTGATGCTTTAAACAGAAGGAGATCGCCGGAAGCGGCATTTTCCCGGATAGCCTCAAGCAGTTCTTTTTTATCAAGATAATGGCTGACGCGGCCCTCTTCAAAATGTTTGCGTGCTCCGTCAGCAATGAATGCGCCGAGAGTGCCGTAAGTAAACACATGGTCGATTTCCGCCGGATTGATCGCGGCCCCGCATTCTTCGTGGAATACTTTTTCTTCATCACCGAGTTCAAGCATATCACCGAGAACAAGCATTTTCTTCCGATAGCCTTTCATCGTTTCGATTAATTCAATCGCCGCTTTCATTGACGTCGGGCTCGCATTATAGGCGTCGTTTACGATTGAGATGCCGTTTTCCGTTTTGACCAGTTCCAATCTCATTCCCGTCACCTTCAGACGGCTCAGTCCCAGAGCTGCATTTTCCGGCGTAATGCCGAAATAGATGCCGGCGGCGTATGCGCCCATGGCGTTCATCACATTATGCCGGCCGAGAACGGGAATAAAGAAAGAACGATCAATACTGTCGATAGTGAAATATGTGCCTTCTTCCCCCTGCTTTATTTCTTTCAAGCGGAGATCATTGTCCGCACCTTCGCCGTATGTCGTTGTCCGGCAAGTGTACGCCTTCTCGCGCAGCAGCGGCTCATCTCCGAAATAAAACAGCACGCCGTCTTCCCGAAGTCCGTTTATAATTTCAAGTTTTGCCTCTGCAATTCCTTCTCTTGAGCCTAAATCCTGCATGTGGGATTCGCCGATATTGGTAATGACGGCCGCTTCCGGTTCAGCAAGGCGGCTCAGAAAATCAATTTCGCCTCTCGCGCTCATTCCCATTTCTAAAACGGCAATTTCCGTATCCTCAGGCATGGCAAGCACAGTCAGCGGCAGGCCGATATGGTTGTTAAAATTGCCGGCGGTTTTGTGAACGCGGTATTGAGTGCCGAGGACGGCGTGAAGCATGTCTTTTGTTGTCGTTTTTCCGTTGCTTCCGGTCACCCCGATGACCCGTGTGCCGAGCTCTTCTAAATAAGCTTTTGCCAATTTTTGCAGCGCCTCCAGCGTATCATCGACAAGGATGACAGCACGCTCTTTCGGCGGATTTGGTTCGGAGCGGTCCCACAATACGGCGGAAACGCCTTTTTCGAAGGCCTGCGGCACAAAGGTGTGGCCGTTAAAATGCTCGCCTTTTAATGGGATGAACAGCTGATTTTTTTCCAAAGTCCGCGTATCGGTTGCGGCGCCCTCTATCATTGTTTGTTCAAATACGGGATTTGTCAGTGTGCCTTTGACCATGTCGGCGATTCGTTTTACAGTTCGCTTTATCAAAGGTGGCACCTCGCTTTCTGAAAATGTTGTCTGTTACGGGAAAAGACACTGCCCCTACAGGCAGTGTCAGTCTTCATTAAAATGTATGTTTAATCAGCTGTTTCTCGGCATGGCGCTCTTTTGCCAGCTCAACCAGCTGTTCAATCAGATCACTGTAATCTACGCCGGCTTCTTTCCATAGCAGCGGGAACATGCTGAATGGCGTAAAGCCCGGCATTGTGTTCACTTCGTTAATGAGCACTTGACCGTCATTGGTCAGGAAGAAATCGGCGCGGACAAGGCCTGAGCCGTCAATCGCTTTGAAGGCTTTAATCGCCATCTCGCTGATTTCCGCGTATTGTTCATCCGTCACTTGCGCGGGAATCATTAAATCCGTGTCGCCATCTTCGTATTTCGCTTTGTAGTCGTAAAAATCGGTTTTTGGCGCGATTTCACCGACAGCGGAGCATTTCGGTTCGTCATTTCCGAGCACGCCGATTTCAATTTCTCTGCCGGCGATTCCTTCTTCCACAACAATTTTCCGGTCATACTCAAAAGCCAGTTCAAAGGCTTTTTCAAGCTCTTCACGGTTTCGGCATTTGCTGATTCCGACACTTGAACCGAGGTTCGCCGGTTTGACAAAGCACGGATACCCCAATTCCTCTTCAACCTGCTGTAAGCAGCTGTCCGGAGTCTGTTTCCAATCCTTTTTTAAGAAAGCGGCGTACTTCGCCTGCGGAAGCCCCGCTTGAGCGAACAAATGCTTCATGATGACTTTATCCATGCCCGCTGATGACGCAAGCACTCCGTTGCCGACATAAGGAACGTTCAGCAATTCAAGGAGCCCCTGGATCGTGCCGTCCTCACCGTTCGGTCCGTGGAGAAGCGGAAATACGACGTCAATCGGCGCCTTTTCATCAGCCGACGCTTCAGGAAACATTTCCCGGTTCAATGCGGAAAGAGCGAAACTTTCACCATTTTGTTCCAGCTGCAGCATTTTCACGTTGGAAACCGGTTCAGTCAGAAGCGGACCTCTTTGCCATTCTCCTTTTTCCGTGATGTAAATCGGATGTATATCAAACTTATCAGTATTAAGCGCTTTTGTTACAGCAAGTGCTGTCTGAAGCGATACATTGTGTTCAGCTGACTTTCCGCCGTACACCAATCCTAGACTTGTTTTCAATGGATATTCCCCCCACAACAATTCATCTTTACTATCTTATCATTTTCCTCAGAAAATGATCTAATTATTTTTGGGCATTCTGCATATGAAAGCATTTGTATGTAATTCCTTTTTATTTTATATTAAAATGGCATGGAAAAGGAGATGTGTCATATGAAAAAAATCAGTACAACAGAACAATTTAATGAACTTATTCAATCCGACAAGGAAATCATCGTGAAGTTTTTCGCTGACTGGTGCCCTGACTGCACGCGCATGAATATGTTCATCGGCGATATTTTGGAAGAATATAATCAAAATGATTGGTATGAATTGAACAGAGATGAGCTCCCTGAGCTTGCCGACAAATATCAGGTGATGGGCATTCCGAGCCTTCTGATCTTTAAAAACGGAGAAAAGAAAGCGCATCTTCACAGCGCAAACGCTAAAACTCCTGAAGAAGTCACTGAGTTTTTATCACAGCATATTTAATTCGTTCCGCGATCTTTGTTTATGACTTCAGGCTCTACATGGACATGGACATGAGTAACATCATGTTCATGTTTTATTGCATATTCGACCTCATCGGCTACTTCATGGCCTTCCTTCACAGACAGTCCCGGATCTACCGTAATGACCATTTCCACATGAACCGTGCTCCCCAAATACCTTGCTTTCACAACCTTCAGCCTGCTGACTTCTTTTATTTCTTTCACCGTATGTTTGTACGGCTCCAAATCTTTCAGGTCAAACCCGTCCGTCAATGAGTGGGAAGCATCTTTGAAGATGTCCCATGCCGTCTTGCAGATGATGATCCCGATCAGAAAAGCAATGACCGGATCAATCCACGGCAGATGAAACCGGGCCGTTACGACGCCTATGAACGCCCCAATACTGACATAAGCGTCAGAACGGCTGTCTTTCGCCGCCGCATGAAGCGCCGAACTTTTGATCCGATCCGCCAGACGGCTGTTGTATACATACATGCCGTACATTACAATCGCGCTTCCGAGCGCCGTCCAAGCCGCAATGAAGCTCGGCTCGGTCTCCGTACCGCTCACGACCGCCTTCGCTCCTCCGATCAGCACTTCAATACCGACCGCCATCATAATAAAAGACGCAATTAATGAAGAAATTGTTTCAGCCCTATAATGTCCGTAGGCATGATCGCTGTCCGCGGGGCGCTGGGAAATCCGGAGCCCGATCAGCACAGCCAGTGATGCGACAATATCCGTAGCATTATTTAACCCGTCCGCTCTGAGCGCTTCGGAATGATAAACAAGACCGATCACCAGTTTCACGGCGGCAAGGATGAGGTACGCAGCGATATTGAGAAGCGCGCCTTTTTCGCCCCGTTTTAAGTTTGCCGTTTGATCATTCATATAAGACGCCTCCATTCTCATTCATAGTATGGATGGAAAAGCAGAAAAATAGCAGTTTTGATCTGCCGGAAATGCAATCAATTCGACAGCATTATTCCCCGGGAAACTTTTTGTCGAAAAATTGGCGGTATTTTTCCTTTACATATGAATATTCACATTGTATACTTTCATTAACTGATAATGATTATCAATATCATTTGATAGGAGGGTAATCATGAGATCTTCTCCTCAACTCAGATCATCAGTTGAAGGACGAAAAAAGCATCTGATCCATTTGCTGATTAATAACGGAATATACAAAAAGTCGGAACGGCATTTATACGAATTATCGCTTGGAGAGCTAGAAAGCGAATATCAAATATGTAAGGAAGGTGCGGACTCATGCCGAAACGTAAAATAAAAACTTACGAACAGCTGATAAAAGAAAACAAGGCCGCCATCATGAATAATCAAAAGCTGATGAATGTGATCTATGACAGAATTGACCGCAAGCATCAAAAACGGCTTCAGCACAACAGCCATACATAAAAAGAGCCTTTTTCAGGCTCTTTTTTTATTGCTCAAATGCTTCCGCCGCTAATTTGCCGATGACCGCATCGTCCATCGGCGGGTTGTGAAGTCCCGCCCGGGCATCCCGGTAATACCGCTGAAGCGGATTATTTCGTTCCAGGCTTTTCGCGCCGGTGATTCTCATCGCTTTATCAACAATAGAAAGGGCGGCATTTGTCACAATGTGTTTTGCCGCGCCGAGCTCGCTTTTTATAAACGGACGGCGTTTTGGGTCATCATACATTTGCGCCGCCGTGAAGAGAAACTGTCTCGCTTTTAACAATTCCAGCTCCATCTCCCCGACACGCTGCTGAACGGCCGGCACGTCTTTAATCGGACCGTTCAGGCTGTTCGGCGAATATTCGGATGCAAACCGGACGGCATAGTCCCTTGCCGCTTGAGCGATGCCTAAATAAGCAGCGGGAATGTGGAGCAGCCAGCCGTTCACTTTTGCCCCTCTCGGCCCGCTGAAAAGCTCCACGAGCCGCTCGTCACTGACCATGACATGATCTAAAAGAAGATCATGGCTTCCGGTCGCCTTCATGGCAATCATATCCCATGTTTCTTCGACCGAAACGCCCGCCTGGTCTTTATGGATGAGAAAAACGCCGGTCGTTTGCTTTTCTTCAATCCATGCCGTCACCAGCATATAATCCAAAGTCAGTGAAAGGGTTGTAAAGGTTTTTCGGCCGTTCAGCACCCATTGACCGTCTTTTTTCACCGCGGAAGTGCCTGGTCTTCCCCCTCTCGTCGGGCTGCCGGTCTGCTTTTCCGTCGCTGCCCAGTTCAAGACGGCTCCCTTTTTCACTTCTTCTGCGATAAATGAAAAGACATCTTCATTCCAGCTGTTTTCTTCTCCGAGCTCTCCCATGACGGATAAATGCCAGCCGATTCCGAGAGCAACGGCCGCGTCCCCCCTAGCCAGCCGTTCCTGAAACAGCACCATATCGTAAACCGAGATGCCTGCTCCGCCGAAAGCCTCAGGTACCGTTAGCGCCGTATAACCAGCGTCCCGCAATCTTTGAATTTTCTCTGCGGGAAATCGGCCCTCTTCATCATCAAGCGCGGCTGTTTTTTGAAATTCATCTGCAAGAAGGCCGATTTTTTCCATCCATTCTCTCTGCCGTTCGTTCTGTATCCATAAAGACACTGGAATCCCCCCATTATAATTCCGATAAAGTTAATAAGTATTATAGAGATTCAAGTCTTGTTCCGCAACTGTGAGGCTGTACAAAAAAACACGCTATTCCGTAGAATAGCGCGTTCAGACTGCTTCCGGGCCGCGGTCCTGCTTGAGCCCGAGATAGATCAGCATATATGTGAGATAGCCCATCGTCATAACAAGCCCGCCAAAGAAAAAGCTTGAGAAAATCGGCTCTTCAAAAGCGGTAACTGCCGCGAGCACGATCCAGCTTGCATACAGATAGATGATGAAATAACGGAATCCCGTCTTCATTTTATATAAGAGAAACAGACCCACTGTAGAAAACAACCCCAGCGCAAGCCTGAAATAAACAAGATGTTCGAATTGGAACATGAATGAAACAAAGGAAAAACCAAGCAATAACACAATCGGTAATGCGGTAATAAAATTTCTCAAGTGAGCACCTCCGTCATTACCTTTATTATAAATCAAAATAGCATAAATTATTGATTTATCGTGATCTTTTTCACAAAAATGTCATTCCTTTACTTTACACCCGAACATCGCGTTTGCAAAAACTCCACCAAGCGACGGCTAAGAAGAAGACGATATGGATAATGATAATGCCCACGGAAAATAACGGCGTCATTCCCGCAAACAGCGGTTTCGCCCCGCTCATGTATTGCGTCAGGTCAGTATTCGCGAACAGCAGGAAGCTTCCCCATTTGTTTTGGAAGAGAGACATAATCGTCACGAGTGATTTTGCGCCGTACAGCACGATAAATGATAAAATGACAGCCGTGGCGCTGTTTCGGAATAAGGAAGAGCACAGCAATCCGAAGCATGCCATCGCAAATGCCTCAACCCAGTTCGTGCCGATTACTTTCAGCGTGTTCACGAGAAGCGTCCCTGATTCAGATGTCACCGACATACCGAAGAAAGCGATGCCGAAAAGCAGTGACAGAATATAGTACACCGCATACAGGTACAGGCTGACCAAAAATACGGTAATGAGTTTAGATATAAAAATGCGCTCCCGCTTTACCGGGCGGATTAACAAAAATTTGATCGTTTTCTTATCAAATTCAGCGGAAATGATCGTTGCCGCGATCACGATCGTTAATGCCTCGAGCAGAATATTCAGCCCGGGTGCGTACGCCATATAGCCGATGAAATTCTCGTCCGTTCCGGAGCTGATGACAAGCCGTTTAATGACAAGCGCCATAATAAACTGGAGAACGGCCATCAGAATAAGCGCCACTAATGAGACTTTTCGATTAAAGAGCTTCATATGCTCATTTGCTGTCAATTTAAACATTCGTCTCCCCCTCCTCTTGAAGCGCCGTCGTCACTTTCATGAATTCATCCTCAAGCGATTCCGCATACGGCATGATGGAATACACGAGAAAGTCTTGTCCGACGAGCGCCCGGTTTAATGCCGGGATGTCCTTCTTCGATACGGTGACAGTAATGCCCCCGCCGTTTTTCTCCGGAGCAAATTGCTGTTCGGACAGCCATTCAAATGCTTTGTCAGCCGGCTGGATGTCGATGACGGCTTTTTCCTCTTTTTCCGCAGCGCCGCGCAGGACGACCTCTGTTTTGATTTCACCTTTTTGAATGATGATGACACGGTCGCAAAGATCCTCCACTTCACGCAGTAAATGCGTCGCGAAGAGGATGCTCGTCCCCTCAAGCTCCGCGAGCTCTTTTAAATGGTTGCGGAAATCCTTCATTCCGCCGGGATCAAGCCCGTTTGTCGGTTCATCTAAAATGAGCAGCTTCGGACGGTGAAGAATGGCTTGTGCGATGCCGAGGCGCTGACGCATACCGAGGGAATACGTTTTAACTTTGTCGTGAACGGCATTTGCGAGACCGACCCGCTCGATTACTTCTTGAAGCCTGTCCTCCTTGATGTTCTTGTGCATATTGGCAAAGTGCTTCAGATTTTCCCACCCCGTCAGATATGGGTAGAATTCAGGGTTTTCTACGATTGCTCCGACAGATTCAAGCGCTTTTTCGAAATCAGCATCGTGCTGAAAACCGTTAATTGTAATCGTACCGCTGTTTTTCTTTAAAAGGCCGACGATGATTCTGATAAGTGTGGTTTTCCCCGATCCATTCGGACCGAGCAAACCGATGATCTCGCCCTGCCTGACATCCAAGCTGATGTTTTTTAAAATGTGCTTTTTGCCTATTGTTTTGTCAAGGCCTTCGATATGTAAAATCGGCTCAGTCATACAGCCTTCCTCCTTTTTCACAAAAAATAAATAGTGCCCGTACATAAGGCACTGTCTGCATTATAACATTTGTCATATATTCGTGAAGAGCGGAGCTGATGTTACGTCTTATCCGGCTCCGGTTCAGATTTTTCCATCTCTTCGTTATTGACGACATCCAGAATATCCAGCAGGAACACAAAAATCGGAATCCCGATAATCAAGCCCCAAATGCCGAAGAAATGTTCCGAGAAAATTAAAACTGTAAAGGTAAAAAAGATCGGAAGTTCCGTTTTCGCTGACATCAGTTTCGGATTAAGGAAGTAAGTCTCAATCGCATGAATGACGAAAATGACCAGTACGATGTAGATGACATACGCAGCGCCGCCCGTCGTATACGCGATGATACTGAGCGGAATGAGCGAAATCACCACACCCGCAACGGGAATGAGCCCGAGGAAAAAGACCATGATTGACAGGCCGAACAGCTGCGGAAAATGCAGAATCGCCAATGCGATCAAGGTGAGGATACAGTTCACCAGCGCGATAATAAATTGAGCTTCAAGCACTTTGCCGAACGTTCTCGCAAACTTGCTGCCGAAATAAGCAAGTTCGTAGTAAAAAACAGACAGCTTGCTGTGCTGAAATTTTTTCATAAACTCCGTGAGCCGCTTTTTCTCGAACAGGAAAAACATGCTGAGAATCAGTGACATCACGACCTGCAAACCGAAAGTGCTGATATCGGCCAAGTATGTATACAGTACATTAAATCCTTCTTTTACATAGGAACCGATATTAATATCGCCGAACACGCTCGATATTTCTTCATAAAACGGGATGACATCGGGATGATACGCGATGTGCTTGATCTGCTTAATCAGCTGTTCAATCTGCTTGGCAACAATCGGGTAAAAGACAAAGCCTCCCACAGTCGCTCCGACAGCCAGCGCAATATATAAAACGGTAATGACCACCCTCTGGCTGATCCGGAAAAAATGGTTCAACACATGCCTGATGACAGTCTCCAGCCGATCCATCAGAAAAGTAAAAATAAACGTAAGCAAAATCAAATTAATCATACTTCGGAATACAACTAACACCCCAGTCAAAACAAGAAAAACGGAAAAACGTCTGACACCCGGATGCTGAAAAAATTTAAAAATAGCCGCCATTTATACACTCCTGCTAGGACAAAAAGCCCTTAGATTTCATCTTTCACTCTCTAATTGTAAATTATATAACAAAATGACGCTAAGGTCTTTGTCCACCTCCTAATAAATTTAAACAAATTTATCTTTTTTACTCATAGCGGCCGAAAAAAAGAACGGCATGCCCGATGCATGCCGTTCCTCCCCTTTTAAACCGCCGTTTTCATTTCTTTTACGGCCTGTGTGCTTTTCACTTCGTCAAACTCATTTTCGCTCTTGGCTACGATAATGGTGGCGATTCCGTTTCCGATCAGATTGACGATCGCCCTTCCTTCACTCATAAAGCGGTCAACACCGAGGAGCAGCGCAAGCCCTTCCAGCGGGATAACCTGAAGCGCTGACAAGGTGGAGGCGAGCACGATAAATCCGCTTCCGGTTACGCCCGCCGCGCCTTTTGATGTCAGCATCAACACGAGAATGATCGTAATCTGCTGACCGATCGTAAGGTCAACGCCGAACACCTGCGCCAGAAAAACCGTCGCCATGGATAGATAAATCGAGGTGCCGTCCAGATTAAAGGAATATCCCGTCGGAATGACAAGGCCGACAACCGATTTTGAACAGCCGTAGCGCTCCATTTTATCCATCATCCGCGGCAGAACCGACTCAGAAGAGCTTGTGCCGAGAACGATGAGCAGTTCATCTTTGATAAACCGGAGATAGTTCCACAAACTGAAACCGAATATTCTGCAAATGATATTCAAAGCGACAAATACAAACAGGAACATCGTAATGTATACAGACAGCATCAGACTCGCCAGCGGCTTGATGGAATCCAGTCCGAAGTGGCCGATTGTATAGGCCATGGCCCCGAATGCGCCGATCGGCGCCGCGCGCATGATGTAGCCGATGATTTTGAAAAAGACGTGTGACAGTTTATCGAAGAAATCAATAATGCTTTTGCCTCTCTCACCCAGCGCCGCCAGACCTACCCCGAATAAAACAGAAAAGAATAAGACCTGAAGAATATCGCCTTTCGCAAAAGCGTCAACCATGTTTGACGGAACGATGTGAGTGATAAATTCAATCCAGTCAATTCCCTGTCCCCCGTTTTGCGTGTACTGAGAGACATCTCCTTTTTCAAGCTTGCTGTAATCAAGCCCTTCACCCGGCTTCATGATATTGACGACCAGAAGTCCGATAATAAGGGCGATAGTGGTTACGACCTCAAAATAAATAAATGCTTTTCCCCCGACTTTGCCGACTTTTTTCATGTCTCCCATCTTGGCGATGCCAAGCACGATCGTCAGGAATATGATCGGGGCGATAATCATTTTTACCGCATTGATAAATGTATCGCCGAGCGGTTTCATTTGTTTCCCGGCCTCAGGCCATACGAGCCCGACGATGACGCCGATGATGACCGCCGTGATGACTTGCACCGTGAGATTTTTGAAAATTTTCATCCCTACTCCCCCTTGCCTCTCGCTGCGTCTATGTACAAATGATAGCGTTTTCATGAAGAGAGGGGAAGCTTATGATCATAACGGACATTTTGGTCTTTTTGGTCTTGGCTAATGGACGAATTTGTAGCGGTTAACCGGCCGGCCCACTCCTCCGTATTGAATGTCCAGCTTTATCTGGCCGTCCTTTTCAAGGAAATCGAGATAACGCCGCGCCGTCACCCTGGCGATTCCGAGCGCTTTGGCGGCTTCTTCAGCTGAAAGCGGCTCCGTCTGCTGTTTCATATAGGTCAAAATTTCATTCATCGTAAAATGATTTAACCCCTTCGGCAGATTCCGGGACTGATTTTGCGGAATTTTAAGCAGCGCGTCAAGCTGATCCTGCGACATGGTGTCATGCTCTTCGATTTTGCGTTTATATTGTTTAAAGTTTTCGAGCGCCTGTCTCATCCGCTCCAGCTTGAACGGCTTCAAAATGTAATCGGCCGCACCGTTTTGCAGCATAAGCTGGATCGTCTCTTTGTCTTTTGCAGCCGAGACGATGATGACGTCCACTTCGAGCTTTTGTTTTCTGATTTCCTGGAGCGTTTTAATGCCGTCTTTTTTCGGCATGTACACGTCTAATATCACGAGGTCGGGGCGCAGTTCTTTTATGAGCCTGATTCCCTCGTCTCCGTTAGCGGCCGTGGCGATGACGCTGAACCCCGAAACACCGGTGATAAATTCTTTATTCACTTCCTGCACCATCGGATCATCTTCAATAAGCAGCACCTTGATGTCCATTTAATGATTCCTCCCCCTTCATCGGAAATAAAATTGAAAATGCCGTTCCCTGTCCCTGCTGTGAGTCAACTTCAATGACGCCCATCCCTTTGTCGACGATTTGTTTGACGAGGTACAATCCGTATCCCGTGCCCCCCGTTTTATTGACGGTAAACCCTTTTTCATAAAGGCGCGGGATGTGCTGATCGGAAATCCCGCTTCCGTTGTCTTCTATTAATATAGCAAGCACTTCATCATTTTGCTCGATACTGATGTCAATGTGTTTGTCCTCCGTGTCCGCTGTTTCAAATGCGCCGAATGCATTTTCTATTAAATTGCCGAGCAGGACGACGATGTCATGCTGGTCGACATGCTCCGGAAATTCCGAGAAGCTGCTGTTTTCATCAATTTTCACAGAAATGCCGAGCTCTTTTCCTCTTTTGATTTTGCTTAACAAAAGCCCCGCCGCGGCGTCATTCTGAATGGCCTGATGAAGAAATTCAGTGACGCTTTCTTGTTCTGACGATGCCTTGAAAGCGAGCTGGAGCGCTTTTTCTGATTTTCCGAGCTGAATCAGTCCCGCGATGGTGTGGAGCTTGTTCATATGTTCGTGGTTTTGGACTCTGAGCGCATCGACAAAATTTTTTACGCATGTCAGTTCTTCAGCCATTTTCGCCGCCTCCGTCCTGTCCTGGAAAATGGCGACGGCTCCGATGACCTTCTTTTTCATGACGATCGGAATTCTGCTGCTCATGATCACCTTTCCGCTGACTTGGATTTCTTCATTATATACAGCTTGGTTCCGCTCGACGATTTCAGGGAGCCGGGAATCTTTTAATACGTCCCAGATCAATCTGCCATCGGTATCTTGACTGACATTGAATATCTGCTTCGCTTTTTCATTAAAAATGGTGATGTGGTGCTGATTATCAATCGCGATGACACCCTCATTCATCGAATGAAACGTAGCGGTCCGTTCCTCATACATTCTCACGATCTCATGAGGCTCCAGCCAAAACATCTGTTTTTTGATGTGGCGGGCCAGCAAAAAGGAGCCCGCCAGTCCGAAGCCGAGCGCCAACAGAACGATAAACAGAATTTCATGCTTCAGCTGAAGAAGAATTTCACCAAAGCCCGGCAGCGTTTTACCCGCAAGGACGACACCGATCTGATTCAAATCCCGGTCTTTTACGGGATAAAAAGCGCGGACGGCGGTGCCGATCTCTCCCTTTGCTTCAGAAAAATAAATGTGCTCGGCGAACGCCGCTGCTTCGTCCTCGCCCCTTGAACGCTTTCCGATCATTGTGCTGACGGGATGTGAATAGCGGATATGATCCATATCCATGACGACGATGTAGTCCGCTTCATTGATGATCCTTATTTCTTCGACCGCATGGCGCACGTCTTCTCTCTGTTTTTTCTGCTCGAGAGCGCGTTTGACATCCGTCATCTCAGATACCGTCCGCGCGGTATTCATCAGCCGTTTTTTCAGCTCGCGCTCTTCTGTATGCTGAATATTGCCGATCAGCACGATGCCTACGATCAAAAAGGTAAAAAGCACGACGATATAAGAAAGTATGGTGATTTTCCAGCGGATGGTGAGCTTTTTTTTCGTCATTGGCCTCTTCCTTTCCGTCTCTTTACGAAACCGGCCCGCCCGATTATGCTTGTTATAGAAAATGGCGGAGGGGGTTTTCGATGAAAAGCTTGCTGACTTGTCTCAGCCTGATGGTACTCGGTATTGGAACCGCTTTATTCATCGGCTTTCATGATCGTTTCTCAACGGAAGATCCGTATTATGATGACGAACAGGAAGGCCTGAAAGATCAAATTGTTTTCAAATTCAGCCATGTCGTTGCTGAAAACACGCCTAAAGGGCGGGCAGCGAATAAGTTTGCCGACCTGGTCTATCAAAAGTCCGGCGGCACCATTAAAGTAGAGGTGTTTCCAAACGGGAGCCTCTATTCAGATAATGAAGAAATAAACGCCCTTCAAAATGGGGACGTGCAATTCATCGCTCCCTCCACCTCAAAGCTCGGATCACTCTCTCCCGAATGGGGTGTTTTGGATCTGCCATACGCGTTTACCAGCTATAAGGCCGTGCAGGAAGGCTTAAACGGCAAAATCGGCACCCGCCTGTTCGCATCTTTAGAAAAGCATCATTTGAAAGGACTGGCGTACTGGACAAACGGGTTTAAGCAGCTCACATCAAATAAAGGGCCGATCTTCACACCGGATGACTTAAAGGGACAGGCTCTCAGGATCATGCCGAGCAGTGTAATAGAGGATCAGTACCGCCTGCTTGGCGCGCAGCCGCGGCAGGATTCTTTTAATTCCACGTTTCAGCTCTTAGAAAGCAATCTCGTAGACGGAGAGGAAAATACGATTTCAAATATCTATTCTAAAAAATTTTATAATGTTCAAGATTTATTTGACAATCAGCAATCACGGATACCTCGGTTATGCCGTAATGACCGACGAGCATTTCTGGAATTCACAGACTGAAAAAACGAGAACCATCTTAACGGAGGCAATGAAAGAAACGACGGAATGGAACGAAGCCTCCGCTGAGAAAATGAATAAAGACCAGCTTGAAGAAATCAAGAAGAATTCATCCATCAATATTCACGTGCTGACGAAAGCGGAAAAGAAAAAATGGATGAAACGTCTCGACCCGGTTTACGGGCAATATGAGCAGGTGATCGGCCGCGGGCTTGTGGAAGATCTGTTATCCTTGCGCCGCGATCCTTAGCAGGACCAATACGCCCATCTCCGTTTCATCCCTTTTCCTGACGGGGAAGTAAGTAGGGACAAATAAAAAAAGGAGATGGAGACATGTTTACACATACGAAAAAACTGCAGCATCCGGCCAAACCGGATCGTCCTGACCCGCTGTTCGCAAAAAAGATGCAGGAAATCTTAGGCGGGCAATACGGGGAAATATCCGTCGCCATGCAATATTTGTTTCAGGGCTGGAATACACGCGGCAATGAAAAATATAAAGATCTCCTGATGGACACCGCGACGGAAGAAATCGGCCATGTTGAAATGATCGCGACGATGATTGCGAGACTGTTAGAAGATGCTCCGCTGGCAGAGCAGGAAAAAGCGGCTGATGATCCGGTCATCGGGTCCATTTTAGGCGGCATGAACCCGCACCATGCCATTGTCTCAGGGCTCGGCGCAATGCCGGAGAGCAGCACGGGCGTTCCGTGGAGCGCAGGCTATATCGTCGCAAGCGGAAACCTCTTGGCAGACTTCCGCGCCAATCTGAACGCCGAATCACAAGGAAGGCTTCAAGTCGCACGCCTGTATGAAATGACCGATGATAAAGGTGTGAAAGATATGCTCAGCTTCCTGCTGGCGCGTGACACGATGCACCAAAACCAATGGCTTGCGGCTATTAAAGAATTAGAGGCACAGGAAGGCCCGATCGTTCCTTCCACATTCCCGAAGGCGCTGGAAAAACAGTCATTCTCCCATAAGCTTATTCATTTCTCAGACGGCGGAGAAAGCGCTGAACAGAATTGGCTGCAGGAAAAAGCGCCGGACGGCGAACCGTTCGAATACGAAAAAGAACCGAAAGCGCACGGCGAAATAGCTAAGCTGGATCCTGTCCCGCCTTATGTCCACAACACGCTTCCCGGACGAAAATAAAAAAGCCCTCTAAAAGGGCTTTTTTTATGTGCGCACAACTGTCCAATCAGGTTCGTATCGGATGTCCGGATGATGTAACAGCCCGTGAATGAAAGGTTCATCCTCTTCGTACAGCATCACTTCTATTGAAAGAATCGCAGCCTTCTGCTCGTTTTCTTCGTATATGCGGTCATGTTCGTTCTCCATAAAATGATCATAGGCCTGTCTGTTCTCCCAAACACTGATGATCTCTGCGATGAACAGACCGTCTGCGTTTTTCCGCCAGCCGCCGGCCTGTTTGACGAAGCCATTTACACGTGATAATGCTCCCCACCGTGACTGTGCTTGCGCAAATACTTCAGCGTTTGCAACGTCTGTTTCACATACAATCTTTTTGATCAGCATGGCAGTCCCTCTGTGATGACTGTTTTCGCATGCGTATGCTCGACACAAAGATTCACGGTTCTGACGTATGAGCGTGTACGGTGAATAGTGCCTTTCGGGATGAGCAGGCTGTCATTTGCTTTGAGCACTGCAGTTTCTTTGTCCTTAAAATCGATCAGAAGCTCACCTTCAAGAACAATGAACCATTCATCTGAGTCAGGGTGATGGTGCCAGTCATATTCTCCCGTAAACACTGCGAGGCGCACACAGTGGTCATTGATCTCCGCGATTGAAAAATTGTCGTGTTTTTCTTTGACTTTATTGGCGATGGCGAGTAAATTTTGCATTTCAGACACGAGTGAAAACTCCTTTTTTCATTTATTGTACCGCAACGCCGGCCCAGAACAAGATTTTCCCAAAATAAAAAGCGATCCAGCTGATGCGCCGGATCGCTTTTGATCTGCAGGTTGTCTGCCTTTTATGCTTTTATTAGCTGCTGCGTCTGTTTCCGCCTTTTTGGCCGATTTCCTTATAAAATTCTTTGTCATGATTTTTGCTTGTGGCTTCTCCGCCTTTTTCACCGATTTCCTGATAGAATTCTTTGTCGTGATTTTTGCTTGTGGCTTCTCCGCCTTTTTCACCGATTTCCTGATAGAATTCTTTGTCGTGATTTTTGCTTGTGGCTTCTCCGCCTTTTTGACCAATTTCCTGATAGAATTCTTTGTCATGGTTATTGCTTGTAGCTTGTCCGCCTTTTTTACCTGCTTCTTCTCTGCTCATTTTGTTTTCTTGTGCCATTTTTGAATTCCTCCTTTAATTGGTGTTGGTTGTTGGTTTCCCGATTTCAGAACTCATAAACAAAGAAAACACATTGAATGTGTTTTCGGGTGGTTTTTTATCATTCTATATCTTTCAGGCGTTTTAGAATCCGGCGCTTTTTATAAAGCATGATGCCTGTTTCCGCAATACTTTCTAAAGCTGAACGGTTGGCGGAGGCGCCGAAGACGATGCCTGCGGCCGGAACCATTTGCAGCAGTTTTTTCGCGGCGAACGTGTCGCGGTAGCTGTAAACGACTTCCCGCCAGCCTTGAATTTGCGAGGCAATGCGCTGATAGGTTTGGTCGTTTTGATCATATTGCTGTAAATCCCGCAGGATTGCTTTTTTTCCGATGACGTCACTGGATGCCAGCTGGAGCAATTTGATGATAAACACTCGTTCTTTTTTGTCTTTCGGATCAAAGCCGTAGGCAATCGCGATGTCCTGCAGCGTCTTTAAGGACAGACCGAGCATCGCCGGAATATCTGCCGCAAGCGTAAACACGCCGCCGACTCCCGTTGCGGCTCCCTGCACCGTGGCGGTCTTTACGCTTGTGCGCGCTATGGCTTCTGCGATTTCATCCATGACAGCAAGCGGCGCATTCCGGATATCGTGAAGCGTTTGACATGTGCCGTGCGGCAGCCGTTTCTGAAACTTTTTGATAATGCGCTTTTCTGATGTGAGATACTGTCCGCCTGACTGAATAAACGTTCCCGTTTCATCGAGAATGCGTCCGATTTTCCTCTGAATAAATTGAGGTGTCAGCTTGTCCAAAAGCTGAAACGGCAGGCGGGTGAGCGTTTTCCAGAACATCACCCTCTGCTGCGCCTTTTCCCATTTTTGAATGTCTTTCAATTGTCTTTCCAGGTCTGCCCGTTCTTCTGTCACCCGTCCTGCACGTCCTTTCTGAATTCTTTCTTCATAGTATACCTTTATGGTGTTTTCTTACCCGACCGGGTTTTTTAGCCGGAAAACATTCCGTTGTTTAATTTTCTTTAAATTCTATATATTGGATTTATTTGAGTTTAGCGATCATTTTTGAAGTAATGGGTACGGTCAGCATGAAATTATCAAATGGATTTACAAAACTTGTCCCAAGTATTTTATTGTTATTGTTTTATATCGGCAGCCTTTGTTTTCTTACTTTGACTTTGAAATATATAAGTGTCTGGATCGCGTATGCGGTTTGGTCGGGAATGGGGATCGTACTGATTTCCTTGATCGGAATTTTTTTCTTTCATGAACAGTTCTCTGTCATAAAAGCTGTCGCTGTTCTTCTCATCATCATCGGTGTCGTTTCCTTAAACTTTATTTCTGAAAGTGAAACGTCATCAAACCGCATCAGCGTTCATACGGACAGAAACAGATGATGAAAGGGTTAAAGGTTCTCTTCCTCATTACAGATATTGGATTTATCGTTTATTGGATTGTTACTTTTTTTGAGTGGATTCCAAAAAACATGGTGTTTAAAGACTATGATAACGCCATGATCATGGCCTGGAACTGGTCATTCTTTCCCTTAGATATTTTCATTTCGATAACCGGGCTGTACAGCTTGTTTCTTTATAAACGGAAACATGCGTTATGGCGCCCTTTCGCATTAATATCACTTGTGCTGACCTTTTGTTCAGGCCTGCAAGCGATTGCCTTTTGGGTATTTATCGGTGATTTTGATCTGATGTGGTGGGCATTCAATCTGTATTTGCTTCTTTATCCTTTATATTTTATTCGGAAATTGCTGGTCTCTCGTAAAAATAGCTGTCATTCTTTTTGATGAGGCGGTTTTCTTTTTCTTCAGGCGGGAAACACATTTCATAAAGGAGTGATAGACATGCCTTGGTCTATGAAAGATTATCCGCAATCATTAAAGAATCTTGAGAAACCCGTGAGGAAAAAAGCGATCGAAATCGCGAATGCGATGTTGGATGAGGGTTATGAAGAAGGACGGGCCATCCCCATTGCGACAAGTCAGGCGAAAGAGTGGAAAAAAAACGCTTCTAAGGAAGAAATCGATCAGCTGATGAAACACGATGATGAAACGAAACGCGGAAATTGAATCGGAATAAAGGAAAAACCCCGCTCTCAAGAGAACGAGGTTTTTCTGATTATAAACCGTAATAATAAGACAGAGTGGTGACTGAAACAAAGCCTGTCGCTCCTGCATACGTGACTTTCAGCCATTTATCAGAGTTGGTGTAGTGACCTTGTACATATTCTCCGGTTACCCAAGTACCTGTAATTGTTTTACCGCTTGAGAATGTTGTAATCGTTGAACAGCTGACCTTTGAGCATGAGCGCATGTTAGCACCGTAAATACCGACTGTTCCCCCGCTTGCTAAAATGGAAACGTCCGGTTCAGCTTTAGGTGTAAAAGTTGCAGCTGAGGCAGAACCGCCAAAAGCGAATAAAGAAACAGCAAAAATCATAGCTAAAGAAAAGACCGACAAACGACGTACCAAGAAAATTCCCACTCTTTTATCATATGGCTGGAAAGCTTTCCTGACGTTATTATACTTTTTTGCCAGGAAGACTGAAATAAGTCTAATGCTCCAACTTCATTTCCGCGCAAATGATAAAACCTTTCTTTGTTTTGATAAATAACTGTGGTTTATTGGTCCTGAATCACTTATATACCGCGGATTCAAACGTTTATTCAGAGAAGCAGAGGTTTTGCCGGAGGTCATTTGAATGGTACAGAAAGGTTTTATCTTCCAAAGGAAAGATTCATTATTATTCTATTTACCCGGCACACGGAGGCAATGTGCCGGCATTTTCTCCATTCAGTGCCGGCGATCGGAAGGTTCTAAGGTTTTATGGGCAAGTGTACTCTTTCACCTTTTTAAAGAACGCTCAAAGGATCCGCGCATGGAGGAACATCGTTTGAAAACGGCATCGTTTCTATTCCGAAACGATGTCTTTTGCATTTTCGGACCTTTCTCGGGCGGGATACATATCATAGATAAAACGGGGAAAAAATGTACTGGTTATTGAACATAAAGAGCTTGACAACTCATAATAGCGGATTTATGATGTAGATAAAATAATTTGCATCTAGGAAACTTTTTGTTATTTAGCTAAAAATCTATCGGAATTTAGGTGAGACATAATGAGCAAAGACATCTCAGCACAATCACTGCAATCAAAAGCCGTTCAGGATGCACTTGACGGCAAAAGCAAGGGATTCAAGCGGCTTCTGCCTTTTTTAGGTCCCGCATTTATCGCGGCGATTGCCTACATTGATCCGGGAAACTTCGCTACGAATATCTCAGCTGGTTCGAAATACGGGTATATGCTGTTGTGGGTCATTCTCTTTTCAAACTTGATGGCTTTTTTAATTCAAGTCCTTTCCGCGAAGCTCGGCATCGCCACGGGTAAAAACCTTCCGGAAATCGCCAGAGACCGGTATCCGAAATGGGTATCCGCCGGGTTGTGGATACAGGGTGAACTGGTGATTATGGCGACTGATCTGGCTGAGTTTATCGGAGCGGCCCTCGGGCTCAATCTGCTGTTCGGCATACCGATGATTGAAGCGGCCATTATCGCGGCGATCGGATCATTCGCGATTTTAGAGCTTCAGCGCCGGGGTTACCGGGCGCTGGAAGCGGGCATTGCCGGACTTCTGTTTGTCGTGGTGATCGCCTTCGCCCTGCAAACCTTCTTTGCCAAGCCTGACGCCGCTTCCGTACTCGAAGGGCTGTTCATCCCGAAAATCGATGGAATGGACAGTGTGCTTCTTGCAACCGGGATACTCGGTGCAACCGTGATGCCGCACGCCATTTACTTACATTCCGCCCTGACGCAGCGCCGTGTCGTCGGAAAAACGGATAACGAGCGGAAAAAGATTTTTAAATTCGAGACGATTGACATTCTCATCGCGATGGTAATCGCAGGGGCGATTAACGCAAGCATGCTGATTGTCGCGGCCGCTCTTTTCTTCAAGAACGGACTGTATGTGGAGGATTTAGACGTGGCTTATCAGCAATTCGGCCACTTTATCGGGCCGGCTTCAGCAATTCTCTTCGGGATCGGACTGCTGGCCGCAGGGCTTTCAAGCTCTTCTGTCGGCACATTGTCAGGCGATATTATCATGCAGGGCTTCATCCGTTACCGTATCCCGCTTTATTTGCGGCGTTTCATTACCATCATTCCTCCGATGATCATCATTATCTCAGGAATCAACGCCACAGAAGCGCTCGTATGGAGCCAGGTTGTTCTTTCATTCGGCATCGCCTTTGCGCTTGTGCCGCTGATTATGTTTACAAGCAACAAACGCCTGATGGGCGTCCTGACGAACCGAAAATGGGTTACGGCTCTCGCCTGGCTGATTGCGGTTTTGGTGATCGCGCTTAATCTGTTTGTGATTTACGATTCATTCCGTTAGAAAAACCGGCCCATCTCGGCCGGTTTTTCTTTTGGCCGTCGGCTCTCGTTCGTATCTTTTTCCGGGCGTTTTTGGTATGATAGAAGAAAAAATCGGAGTTTTGCTTATGTCAGTATTTATCCTTTTTTATCTGTGGATTGTGCCGATTGTCATCGGCATCTTCTGTTCTCTTATTGCTTATCGGACAACGGGTAAGAAACGTCTGATTCCCGGCTTTGTGATGATCGCATTGAGCATCGTTTCCTTAATCACGGGGCTTTGGATCGGCGGAGTGAACTATCATGTGTTCATCGGGGGAATGTTTTTATTCGGTACGTTATTGGCCGGTTCCGCCTTCCCGTTTTTCTTCGCTCTTTCACGCAAACAAAAATAAACAGGCTGTCGGGATCTTCTCGACAGCCTGTTTTGTTTTTCCTTGAAATTATCTTACCGGAGATAAGGCAAACCCCTGTCAAGACAGACACCCAAATGAAAAACGTTCTCTGCCCCTTACAACAAACATATCAATGAAAATTTTCAAAAGATGAAATGCTCTATTATCCCTAGCAAAAGAGAAATTGCCGGAGCTTTCGGCAATTTTTGCCGCGTTGTTTAATCTTATTCAAAATGACAGCATACATATAGTTAACAGCTTGAAGTGAGAGGAGACAAAAGAGTATGTATGGTTCCCCTATTAAAATTAACAACTTATCAGGAAACGGAGTTGTCAATGTCGGCGGCGCGTTAACCATCACCCCTATCACCGCTTCAAAAACAGCGTTTGGATCCGGAGGCTTAAATACTGGAATCGTCATCCAAAACAACTCTGTAAGCCAGGCGGAAATGATTGGCCAACAATTTTCAGATCAGAATGTTGTGAAATCGTTTTAGCGAGGCTGTGAAAGATATTATGAAAAAAACGCCTTATTTGGCGATTCATAGAGGCATTGATGCACCCCATACTGATTTAAGAAATTCGATATAGCGTGCAAAGCATCTTCTTGCCTTTTTGTAAGATTACGGATGATTGCTGAATCCCCTTCTATAATTAGAGGGGGATTCAGGTCCATCCTGAAAGTTTTTGTCTGTCTGCTTTTCAAATTGAAAAGGGAATGTTCGTTCTTGTATTATTTACTCGAGGAGGTAATTCGAATGAATGATTTTGAGCGGAAAAAATGTACCGGATTATCTTTAACATGACTCACTTCGGGAAAAATCCTCAATGGATGAGTTGAAGAGAAAAACCGGTAAAGGATTACAGGCTATACGTGAAGCGGTCAAGAACCTCATGCGGCAGCGTATGTTGAAATGGGATAAGCACAAACACCGGTGGAGATTTTAAAAAGAAAAACCCCAACCTTAAAAGGCGGGGAACTGAATTGGGAGTACAATTAAATATTTATAGCTTTTTCGGCGATATAAAAAGTTCCAGACTCATTCAATTCAGCAGTATAAACATTTGTCACACTTAATAATCCAGTGAAAAGAATACCGATTAAAGCGGAGCTAATTAAAAGTTTCTTCATTATATAGCCTCCGTAACCTTAAGTATTTGTGTTTGGGCATGTATGGTTTTCTTTAAAAAGTTTCTTCCCTCTACATAGTTCCTCTTCTCAAAATGAAAGTCACCTAATTTTTCAGTTAGCTCTGCGAAATCAGACCAAAGGCGTTTCTCTTCTAAGTAACCTAAGCTTTGTTTCACTGCTGTTTCATTATATTCCTCGTATAATGAATTAATGATTTTTAATTTAGCCAAATATTCTTCTTCATTAGAAGTCCGGGCACGATTTAAAGCCGTTTCATAAAAGAAACGCGCTTCCTTGACTTTACCACATTGGTACAGGACATTTGCCATCATATATAATGATCTCACCCCATACACTGTATCAATATGTTCTTTCACGTCTATTGCCTTTTTGAAATTCTCTTCAGCAGCAATCAAATTTTTCCCTCTTAAATAAACTAAGCCTAAGTTATGAAAGATCACTCCTATAATTCTTTTCACTTTTTCCTCTTCCAAGCCGCGGACGATACTTAATGCTTCCCGATAATATGATTCGGCCTCCGTCAGCCTGTACATATCGTACATGTTAGCACCAACCATCATATTACAGCCAATCACTTTCACTTTGTATAATTGACTTTTTTCAAACAATTGCTTGGCTTTTTTTAAATGATTGAGGGAAACAAAGTGCTGATCAATTTGATAATAGGCATCAGCTATTTTGTAATGAAATTCAGCTTGCTCCATTTCATCTGATACAGCATTCAACTCTCTCTCTGCTTTGCGATAATAGCCTATCGCTTCAACATACTCTTTATGATCAAACTCATACATACCACGAAAAAATAATGAGTAATATTTCAAGAGGCCTGTAAGTCTTTTTTGCGGTTTTTCTATTTTCTCAAGCAGTTCGTCGACTGTGGGGCGATCTCTATATCTGTCTTCCGGCTCCAAGGAATCTAACATCAATTGGTGACGAAAGCACATCAATGAATAAAAAACAAGCAAATCCTGATCCTCTTCCATCTCCTCTATTTCCTGTTCTACTTCAGCCTTTAAAATCTCAGCATCAGGCACACTGAACTGACGAATCATTTTGTACTATTCATTGATCTTGACACCAACCTGGGACGACGGCAAAACTTGGTCCATATATACCTCTCCCTCTAATCTCTATTTTTGTAATATTATAACTATTTGAACAAAAAGTGAAAACGAAAAAAACCCGCAATTTTCGTCGCGGGATTTTTGGGATTATGGTTTTGGTGTACACTCTTATGATTATTCCATTTAATATTTTCGCTTTGTAAAATTCATTATAGTCTTAGTGATTGAACCGGAGATAAGGCAGGCTCCCGTCATGATAAACACCCAAACTAAAAATGTTGGCTCTGCTCCTATTACAACAAACATAAATATCAATGACAGGATCAATACGACGACAACCATAGTCCATACTTTTTGAAAGATGAAATACCCTATTATCCCCAGCAAGAAAGAAGCTGCCGGAAGAATGATGAGTATGATATATGCAGGGCTCAAAAGCGGGCTAATATAAACACCTCCAACTTATTTTAAAATTTCGAACCGGGCGATTTCCCACTCTTTATTTGCTTTTAGCGGGATTGTTTTTACCTTTTTTCCTGATTTCAAATCATAAGAAGTGATATCTCCAAGCTTGTTATCACGCTGGATATCAAAGTTTTTGAGTAAAACATACATCTCTCTGTCATTGAATTGAACATCATTCATTAATTTGTTATCATCCCCAGCATAAAAATCGAAAGATTTTTTCTTTAACCATTTTTTTATTCAAACACCTGCAGCTTCCCATCAAAAGAAACAGCTAAGATGCTATCTTTTAATATTTTCAATTTTGCAGGATGAAACCCTTTCTCCATCTCGACTTCTTTTTTTACCTTAAGCGTCTCTCTGTCTATTAATATGAGCTTAGAATTCTCTTTCTCATTCACGTTATCATTAACTGCCAGTACAAATGTATTTTCATCTAGAGCTTGGAATGCATCCTTTTCATCCATGAAGTATATCCCTTTATTCGGTATGGATGCCTTGTTCTCTTGCTTATTTGTCTCTAGGTTAATTGAAATGATGGACATACTTTCTTCATCACTTGAAATGACATAAATTTTATTTTTAGCGACGATTGCTGATCCAAGTTCTCCGTCAAGCTTTATTTGTTTCTTGTTTTTTCGGCTGTTTCCCTTCCAATATACCAGTTCACTTTCCAGCCCTTTGTCTGTATATCCAACGTTAATGTCATGGATGATATAACCGCCAGAACTGTTTATAAAGAAAGCACCTTCATCCTCAGTTGTTTTCGACAAACTCTTTTCATTTATTTTGTTTATTGCTCCAGTTTTATTGTCTATCATCAAGTGATTATTGCTTCTATTTGATGAGAAGAACGTATCGTTTTTGTTATATGAAGACATCGTGAAATTTATACCATCTTTCAATTCCAAGCTATCCATTTTAGTACCATCTTCACTGTAAACCCCAATCTCACTTCCCCTATCTAAAGTGTTAGAAAAACCAACAATAAATTTTGCATTGTCAATATTCTTTAATGCAGTCTTGCTATTACTACTTCTTTCCTCTTTTTCATTCCCAGTTGGGATGAGACTACAAGAGGTTGTGACTATCAGTATGCAAATGAAAATAAACAGGGTCTTAAGTCTATTCATTTTTTCCTCCCTTTGAAATGACAAAACAACCGGTGCAGCACCGATTGTTTTTGTCAATGTTAACCCTTGTGATAAAAGATTGTTGTGTTATTGGATTTTACAAGCTCCATTGGTGTTACAACAGTGTCCCATTTGACATTGTCAATATCAATACCTTGGTTTTTCCAAGAACGCCAAGCTAATTGAGAACAATAAAATTTAGCAGTTGTCTTTTTATTAAAAAAGTTGAAATTATATTTCTTTTTATTATCTGCTTGCTTTTCCGCATATTTTGCAGCATTTATATACTTATTGTTATTCGACTTTTTAACCCATAGACCATAAACTTTCTTTTTACTTCCCCAGTTATTATTATATCTGCGAACTCCATCTTGGTTTATAGGACTCCAGCTTTTCGCCCATGCTTCAACTGTTTTTGATTTGTTAGTTGAAACAATCGCAGCATGTCCTACACCAATAGACCAACTTCCAGAATTAATTTCATAGCTTGTAAGAACATCACCTTTTGTACCTAACGCTTTTGCTGCGATTTGGTTCTTGTGCTGATATTCAGGCTCCTCGTATTTAGGAAGAACTTCATCAATTTGACCAGAGGCTTTCAATTCTTTGATTTCTTTTTGGGAATCCTTATACAAGTCTTCCGCATGTTCTTGTACATACGCATACTCTTCTTTACTCATTTCATAGAATTTCTGTACTTCCTCACTTGTCATGCCGGCATCTTTCATTTCCTGTATTTCCGTTTGGACTTTTTCATTAGTAAGTTGCGGAAATCCTTCAGCATGTGCACTTTTCCCACTATTGAATAATTTTTCCTTCTTTTCTAAGATATAGGAACTAAATAAGGTTTGTAAACACCTTTTTTGAATTATTCGGGATATTTTAATCTTTTCTATTGAGTGTATAATGTCACAAAATCGGGACATGTAGTGCCAACTGAACTATAGGATTTGGGCTTTAAACAATGTTTACCAGGCAATGTGTTGTTTCACTATTTCTTCGTAAGGTTAACCTTCAAATTTTACACAACTTTACAAGTATTTGAAATATCATTTCCAACAAACATATTCTACCATTGGCACGAACCACAATTCTATATACTTCTTTATTTTTATGAAATATATAGAATTGTGGTACAGCCCTTTAAAGGGCTGTTTCATTTATTTCAGAAGAGACAACATTTTTTCTTTCGTTTTTGGCCCGTAAATACCGTCCGCAGTCAATCCATACATGGACTGGAACCGTTTGACTGCATTTGCTGTCTTCGATCCGTAATAGCCGTCTATTGCATTATTCTTTGCCTCTTTGTCCGGGTAGTAATAGAGAGCCGCCAGAGCCGATTGAATCTGTTTACGGCCGTCCCCTTAGTTAAGGCTTGTCTCTTTAAAAACGCCTGGCGGCAACGTGTAAGATGATTTCTTGCCTTTTGTTGCCGGCCGAACCGGTCAGCTTTAATACTTGGCCGACTTTGATCAGGTTCGGGTCCTTGATACCGTTCAAGCTTTGGAGGGTTGCCATGCTAACGCCTGTCTTCTGTGCTATGACGGATAATCCATCCCCTTTCTTTATGGTGTACGTCGCCCCACCGGTCTTTTTCCCGTTTTTGCTGATAAGGTGGTCCTTCATAAGTTTTTTGATCAGCCATCGCTGATTTCATGCCATTTCCACAGATTTCAATGCGATAGACTTTCGGTTCCCGTCCTCTAAGCTTCCAAGCAGGTTTGAACTACTGAGCACTTCCTTATCATGAAAGAGGTCAGTAAAACTGATAAGAACTAATGGATCAATAAGACAGTCCCAATAAAGATATTGCATAATTCCGAATGTTTTTGTAAGTTTTATATAATAAAATAAACAGAGTGAGGAGGGAAACATTTGATAATCAGAAGCGCAGAACCCTATGATATAAACCAATTGACCGATTTAATGTATTTATATATCGTCGATTTTTATAAAAGACCTAAACCGCCGATTGAACATATACATAATTTGATTGAAATGTTATTTGAAAAGAACAGCGGTATTCAATTCGTTGCTGAACAAGATGGTAAGCTCATTGGCTTTGCAACATTATATTTTAGTTTTAGCACAACGAAAGCAGATAAAATAACAGTAATGAATGATTTATTCGTGGCAGAAAACGCAAGAGGTACAGGAGCAGCCCAAGAACTGTTTAAAAGATGCGAATCATTCACAAAAGAAAACGGGTATGCACATATGTCGTGGATAACTGCAGCTGATAATTACCGTGCACAAAGGTTCTATAAAAAGATGGGCGGTTCTCTTGGAGATTGGTTGAACTATACCATATAATCCGACATGACATTATTGAAAAAACAGAACAAACAGCCGGGCTTTTACTACGGCTCAACTGAGTAAATGAGAGGGCCTAATAACAAATAAAAAAATAAACAGGCATGCTGCCTGTTTATTTTTTATAAACGCCGGCTTTTAAAACAGCCTTTTTAAGCTTTTCTTGAGAGACGGCATTTCGATTTTTTGGTTTTCAAAGAAGTTTTTCAGCATGTATTTGCTGAAGCCTTTCGCTTGGCCGTAGGTGATTTTTCCCGGTAGCGGCGGCTCGTCGCCGATGACGGCGTCGATGACGACCGGCTCATTTGAGTTGAGCGCTTCATGGAAAGCGGGAGCCAATTCCTCGTGTTTCGTCACTTTGATCCCTTTTGCCCCGCAGCTTTCTGCAAAGGCGGCGTAATCCACATTTTGCAGCTGGGTGACGTAGTCGATGTTGCCTTTGACTCGCTGTTCATATTCGATCATGCCTAAATTTTCGTTGTTTAAAATAATAACCGTAATCGGCAGTTTATATTTAACAGCCGTCGGCAGATCCTGCATCACCATTGAAAATCCGCCGTCTCCGCAAATGGCGATGGATTGCCGTCCGGGTTCGGCAAGGCTTGCGGCAATGGCTCCCGGAAGCCCGCATCCCATCGTGGCGAGCCAGCTTGATACGATAAAGTCCTGCTTCTTCATTTTAAAATGCCGGGCCATCCACACCGTGACCGTTCCGACATCCACTGACAGGACGGCATCCTCTGCGGCAGCATCCCGAAGCCGGGCAATGACCTGCTGCGGCCTGAGCGGATGAGTCGCTTCGGTTTCATCCTTTTCGATTTCTTTCCACCAATGCTTCATGTGCTCGGTGCAGGCTTCTAAAAATCTTCTGTCATCTTTATATTCAATGTATTCCGTCAGCTCTTTCAGCCCAAGAGCCGCATCACTGACGATTCCCGCATTGACTGGATAGCGTTTGCCGATTTTCGCCGGATCCGAATCAAGCTGGATGGCGGGCGTATCGTCCGGGAGATAATCCCTGTACGGAAACGATGTGCCGAGCATGATCAAGAGATCGCATTCCTCCATTGCTTCGTAGGCGGGCTTTGTGCCAATCTGCCCGAGATTCCCGAGAAAGTGCGGATGGCTGTCAGGCACGACGCCTTTTGCCGGAAGAGTAATGACAATCGGCGCGGCCGCTTTATCGGCGAATGCGAGCAGCTCCTCTTTTGCCGATTTTAACCCTTGGCCGGCGAGAATGACCGGCTTTTTTGCGTTGTTAATATATTGCGCGCATGTCACGAGATGCTCTTTTTTCGGCTCTATATCAGCTTTAAGGTATATCGGCGACGTATAAACCGGCTCCCGTTTGATTTTTTGCGCGAATAAATCATCAGATACGGTTAAGACGGCAACCCCTTTTTTGCTGTAAGCCGTACGGATCGCCTGATTCAGAAGATCGGGCAGCGCTTCTGCCGTATGTACTTGCTGGTTGAATACCGCCACGTCTTCAAACATTTGCTCTAATTTGATTTCCTGAAAGCTGTCACGGCCGATTTCATCGGAAGCAACCTGTCCCGCAATCGCCAGCACCGGAACGCCGTCCGCTTTGGCGTCGTATAAACCGTTCAGCAGATGAACGGCCCCCGGCCCTGCGATGGAAAGGCAGACACCGATCTGTCCGGTCAGTTTTGCCTCAGCCGCGGCGGCCAGGGCTGCGACTTCCTCGTGCCTGGTTTGGATGAATGTCAGGTTGTTTCGTTCATGTCTCAATTCTTCGATAAATTCATTAATGCTGTCTCCGGGAATGCCGTATATATGACCGACTCCCCATTGTTCAAGCAGCTCTGTCATTACATGTCCTGCTGTTTTACTTGGCATACTGCATCCTCCTTTTACCTGTATTCATGCCCTTTTTACAACGGGTTGAAACACGGGGACGTGCACCTGTAGCATTCTCAGCGTTTGACGAAAAAAAGACCGCGGCACTAAGGCCTGCGGTCTTTGATGTTACTTTTTAAAATGATACGGCAGTGTGGCGACGATGATGTCCTTCTTCCAAAACAGCCGGACGCGGAGCAAGAAGGCTGATTGGTTGTGGAGGATGGTCTGCCAGCGTTTTTTCGTAATGAATTGCGGAAACAGCACCATTACGGAGAACTGTTCTTTTCTTGCTTTCTGTTCGACCGTTTCCAAAAATTTATCAAACGGGTGAACCAGACTGCGGTATGAGGAATGCAGGGTTACGAGACGGACACCGTTATCAAGCTCTTCCCAGCGCTTTTCCACCTTCTTTTCGTTTTCTCTGTCAAAGGAAACATGAACCGCAATGACCTGATCCGATAATGATTTCGCATACTGAATTGATTTTTGGACGACGGTGGTGACCCCGGCGACAGGGACGATGACGACGGTTCCCTTAATTTCTTCAGGCTGCTGATCAACGACCCGCAGCTGTTCGCCGACTGCGGTGTAGTGATTTTTAATGACGAAAAACAGCATGACGACAGCAGGCATGAATAACAGCACGGGCCAGACAAGATTGAACTTTGTCGCAAATAAAATGCACAGCACCATAAATGAAATGGCGGCGCCGCAAGAATTGATCAGCATTTTAACGGCCCAGCCCTTCGGCTTCTGCCGGATCCACTTGATGCACATTCCCGTCTGCGACAGCGTAAACGGGATGAACACGCCGACGGCATAGAGCGGGATGAGATGTTCCGTGCGGCCGCCGAATAATAGAATAAGCAGGATGGATGCGATACCGAGAAAGATAATTCCGTTTGAAAAGCCTAATCGGTCGCCGCGAACCGTAAACATTCTCGGCATATACTGATCGCGCGCTAAATTAAACGCCAGCTGCGGAAAAGCGGAAAAGCCCGTATTCGCCGCAAGCACGAGAATCAGTGATGTAACGCCTTGAATGAAATAATACACCGTATTGCGGCCGAAAGTTTCCGCGGCAATTTGCGAAATGACGGTCTCGTCAGGCTTCGGTCCTGTGCCGTATCCGTACGCCAGCACCGTAATCCCCGTAAATAAGATCGCCAGCAGAATCCCCATCATGGCCAGAGTGCGGGCCGCGTTTTTCGCCGGAGGATTTTTAAAAGCCGGGATCGCGTTTGAAATGGCTTCAACACCAGTCAGCGCCGAACAGCCCGAAGAAAAGGCCTTCAGCAGCAAAAACAGCGTGATGCCCGCTACGGGTGTGCCGATCGGCGTGTGTTCGGCCGGATGAACCTGCCCCGTCATGAGCTTAAACAGCCCGACGCCGATCAAAAGGACAAGCGCCGCCACAAACAGATAGACGGGATACGCCAGTATGGACGCCGACTCTGACAGTCCTCTCAAATTTAAAATCATAATCAGAATCACAAGCAAAACAGCAATGAACAGATGATACGGGTGCAGAGCCGGAAATGCCGATGTAATGGCGTCGGTTCCGGCAGAAATGCTTACCGCCACCGTCAGAATATAATCAACAAGCAATGAGCCGCCCGCAATCAGGCCCGGCTTCTCACCAAGGTTTTCTTTTGAAACCATATAAGCTCCTCCGCCTTGCGGATAAGCGTAAATAATCTGTCTGTAGGACAGAATCAAAGCAAGCAGCAAAATGAGAACGCCGCAAGCGATCGGAATGGAATACCAAAACGCGGCCGCGCTTACCGTGGCCAAAATGATCAGAATCTGTTCCGTTCCATAAGCAACTGATGACAGCGCATCTGAAGAAAGCATGGCGAGCGCCTTGAGTTTCGTCAGTTTCTGCTCTCCGGCCGCCTGTGATTTCAGTGGTTTCCCAATCAAAAATCTTTTGATTGAATGGTACATTTGTTGTCTTCCCCTTTTTTTCATTTTCCGTTTGATTTACAAACCCTTACTGCTATGATGTCTCCGAATGCTGATTGCATGCCATATTTCAGCACGGCAAAAAAACACAGAGGCAAACGGATGCCCCTGCGCCATAATCGTGCACAGGTTTCATTCATCTCCTCTCATGAACGCTTACGAGGTTAGCTGTCGGATTCGGGCTTATGAGAGTTGGCCCTACCTGAAAAAGGATTCACCCCAAGCGGCATCATGCGCCGCAAATTGGTTCCCCCGCTCTGGATACAGATTAAGCGATATAGATTATAAAAGAGATCATACTCCCGTCCCGTCCGGTTGTAAAGGGGCTTTTATGCTGTTTCAAAAATAAAAAAACCTCCCCCAAAAATGGAAATAAAAATACAGAAAAAGAGGCCTGTTAACAGCCTCTTTTCCTTTCATTATTCTTCACTTTTTTCATTGCCCGTTTTTCTTTTTTTCCTTCTTGCCGTGAGCCATATCAGACCGGCCGCAATGAGAATAAGCGCTGCGAAAACAGCGATATACGTGACGTTCGGTGCGGCGGACGGGTTTTTCGTATCAGCCGATGGACTGCTGTCATCGGATTTGATTTGCTGATGGTTCGAAAACAGCTGCTTGCTGCCCGTTTCGTTGATGACGGTTGCCGCTTCGCTTGAGCTGTCTAAAAAGCTGATCAGCTCTTTTGTGACAGCCGCGCCGCTTCCTGATAACGGAGCAAAAACAGCTATGCCGGAGCCGGAGTCCCAAGGTGATTCCTGTGTAAATGCGATTTGTTTCGTCGTCTCATTCAGCATCTGAAACGAAGAAACATCGTAAGCGCCGCTTCGGTCTGACGGCACGAGAAGCTTAGATGCGTTTGATTTCAAAAGCGGAATTTGCGGCAAGCCTCCGATAAACACAACATTCCGGCCTTTGGCGTCCGCTTCCTTCATATCTGATGCCGTCTTAACGGTATATGCCTGACGGGCGCCGTTTCCGAATGAGTCCGTCACCAGAGAAAGTTCTTTAAGTGTCTGCATGTTTACGTTATCCGGGATGACGATCACTGTTTTCTTCTTCACGTCACCTGCAAACGGGAGCGGCCATTGCCCGAAATCCGGTTTTTGCGTCGCGCCGCTTACCGGGTAAGTCAGCGTGCTGCTTTTATCAATATAGACCCATTTGTTTTCGTCACGGTCGATACACGGATTGTTATTTTTCAAACCTGATGTGACAAATTGCAGATCAATATACCTGCTGCTTCGCAAAAGCTTCGGATCAATCGGAATTGTGACGTGATAAAACCCGTCTTTATCCTTATTGCCGAGATCATCAAGATGCACCGCATTCGGCTGTCCGTTGACCATGACGTTAAGCTCTGCTCTCTCAGCGTCAACATCTTTAGAATCCGTCTTCGTCCGGACCGATTCCGACGTCTTTAATGTGAGCGAAAGCTTGACCTGCCCGTCTTTATCAACAGCGGCCGCCGCAGGGTAAAAGAAGTGCTCTGACGCCGTTTTGTTTGATCCGACCGTTACATTTCCCGCGCCGAAATCGTCTAGTGTCAGTTTATTGCCTGTCTTTTCAGCAGCGGGCTGAAGACGGCCGATCATCAGTGAGTCTCCGCTCAGCTGGCCTGAATAAGCGCTGTCTGTAATGACGCGGATTTTATCTGCCAGCGTTTTGTCTGATTGTGCCGTGACAAACAGGACGGGCTGACGTTTGTCTCCGGCGGTCAGCACCCGTTCCGCGAGAAGGAGTTTGTTTCCTTCCGCTTTGATATTTCCCCGTTCGATAAGCTGTTTGATTTTGCCGTTCCAATGATGTCCGGCGCCGATGACAATTGACGGATTGCTGATTTTGCCTGCATCGGATTCTTTTACGTATGATACTTTCAGCCTGCTGTCCGCCGTTTTCAGAAATCCTTCTGTTTTGACTGCGGCTTCCGCTTCCGCCGAGGTCGGTTTGTCAGGAAGGATAATATCGGTTTCTTCACCCGTATTGCCTGATTGGGCAAACGGATACGGGAAATGGCTGAGATCCGCTCCCTTGGACTTGCTTGCTTCTGAAAGCATAAGGCGGCTGTCCGGATAAATCTTTATCCAGTTGCCTGACGTATCCTGCCTGACGCAGACACCCTCTTTTAATACACCGTAAAATTGCAATGATACATTGTGATAGCCTTGGGCGGATTGGCTTTTGCTGAGATTGAGCTTTACCGTTTTCCGCTTGGAGCTGCCGTCAAGCTTTATGGATTTGACGGGTTCATTGTCAATGGCAATGGTTAAAGAAGACGGGGCAATTAATAAATTTGACGCCTCGTAATCAATCAGAAGCGACTGATTGGCATCTGAAGCCCCCGCAGGAATCTGGTAGGTCAGTTCTGAGCTGTCTTTCGCCCCGTACAGTGTCATCAGATCACCCGTCAGCGCCTGCTGCTCTTTTGCGCCGGCGCTTTTTCCGAGGGCGGAACCGTCCGTTTTTAATTCCTGAGCCGCGGCCTTCTGCCCGTTATACATCAATAGCAAAAGGCCTGTTATCAATATGATCGCTTTTTTCAAAAAGGTCACCCGCTTTTATTTTGATTGTATCGCTCCGTCTTGTACCACTTGACTTCCTGCTTGAACAAGCGGTGCTTAATCTCTGTGAATAATGACCAGATGACGAGCACGATCCAAGCCTGGGAGTAGGTAAAGTACATGAGAAAAACGATAAAGAAGTTTTGTTTGTTCATTTCTGTTTTTTCAATGCTTAAGGTAATCATGACCTCGGTCATAAACAGGAAAAAGGCCAGTATCCACAAAATCATCGCCAAAAACCCGACTGCCAGATGCAGGTCGTAAAAAAGATTGATGATAAAAATCGTGTTTGACATGATCATACCGAAGAAAAACAGAAAATACGTAAAAAAGAAGTAAAACAAATCGAAGATAATCCGCTTGCGTTTCAGCTTGAAAAATTGGGATAAAAACTTGAGAACCACGTATTGGTTGCCGCGCGCCCACCTTGTCCGCTGGCGCCACCAGACCTTCCATGTTTCAGGCTCCTGCTCCCATGTCACAGCCGCCGGAAAAAAGCGGATGTGATAGCCGAGATTATACACGCGGATGGTCAGCTCGGTATCCTCCGCCAGCGCCTTATCATCCCAGCCGCCGAGCTTTTCGATAATGCTCCTCCTGATCGCGAAGTTCGTTCCCGGGATGGTGGCGATTTTGAACCATTTCCATCTGCCGCCCTGCGCCATCCACTGAAAGCAGATGGTTTCAATATTGATAAACTTCGTCAGGAGCGTTTTGGCCGCGTTGATGACACGGAATTTCCCGACAACCGCTCCGGCTTTCTCATCATTCATCAGACCGAGAACCAGGTAATACACAGCCATTTTTTCCGGTGTGTTGTCCGCATCATACACGCAGATCACGTCCCCGTTCGATTCGGCGAAACCGGAGTTCAGCGCTGAGGATTTTCTTTTACCGGCGTGCGGGGGCTTTGTAATGACCATTTTAATGAAGTCATACTGACGGGAAAATTCTTCGACGATGTCTCCCGTCCGGTCGGAGGAATTATCATTCACGACGATGACTTCAAGCCTGTCTTTCGGATAATACAGATTCACCATCGCCTTCAGCGTCTGCCTGAGGACGACCTCCTCATTATGCGCGGGAATGAGCACGCTGACCTTCGGGAGCTCCCCCATTTTTGCGCGCCACTTGGGAATGTTCCGTTCGAAGGTCATATAATGCCTGAATCCGCCCTGCATCAGAAACATGTGATAGAGAAGCATCACCCATATTAAACTTAATGAGATAAAAAACAGAATGTTACTCAAGGCTTCTTCTCTCCTTAAAGATTCGTTTTTTTAATGTGGCGCGCAAATAAAGGACATAGCAGACGAACATGATGATAAACAATAGCACCACGCCGGAGAGAATCCAAAGCGCCTTTTCCAGAGGCGTCTGCTGATGGTGATTGAAAAAGGCCGTTATCGGATGAATCTTGTTTTCCACATGAATGGTTCCGTCTCCGTCCGTTTTGATCCTGACGCTCGCCGACGTCACCGTTTGCTTCGTTTTCTTCAGATCGAGCCACTCGCCGCCGGGAATCCGCTTTTGATTGACGAGCTCGGGAAGATATTTCATGCCGAGATACGGATGGTAGAAACCTCCCGCCACACCGCCGCCGAAATCAATCATCCGGGAGATGCGATTCTCCATATCTCCGAGCGGGTTCTCCTTTGAGTTATCGGCAAAGCCGATTGTTTCAGGGTAAAGCGTCATCCCGTCCAGCATAGCCGGCTTTGTGACGAACGGAGGGGCGCCCGAGGTTTTCCACGTCGTGCCGCTGAGCTGGACTTGGCCGAAAATGCTGGAGAAATAAGAAGACGCGATTTTGTAGCCTTCTTCAGACATCGTATAATGCGGCGCTTCGAATGACAGCGGGTAAAGGCCGAGCTCTGTCAGATCGTCAATCGCCTGCTCCAGCTTCGTTCCCGTGTAGATTTTTTCTTTTTCCCGAAAAGGCTTCACATACGCCCGGTACGCTTTTTCATTCGGAAAATCCTGTTCCTTTTCAAGCTTGACCGGGGTATCGTCCGCATTTTCCGACGTAATCGGCTGATCCGCTTTGGCGTCCCAGAATTCAAAGCCTTCTCCCGTTTCACTGTACCGGTATGCATGCGTATAGCCGTGGATAATGATGCTGCCGCCCATTTGCTGAAGTTTTTTCAGGACGCTTACCATTTTCGGCTTGTCCGCCAGATATACTTTTTCTCCGTTTTCCGGGTTGAGATAGACCGGAATCACCGCCAGAATAAACGGAATGTGTCTTTTATGCAGGTAAGCTCCTGCTTGATAAAGCAATGTTTCATCCGACATCGGGCTGATGTCTTCAAGCCGCAAATAAAGGAGGGTGCTTCCCTCTGATTCTCCGAACGCCTTACGCAGTTCTTTCGCCGTCAGAAACGAATCATTTAACAGGCTGGTCACACCGAAATAGCAGTCAGAGCGCGCCGTTTTCCATATAAAAGGACGGGTGCTGCCGTCACCGGATCGGTATGTATAAAGGGGTTCCCCTTTTACTCCTGATACGCCGAGCACGGACATTCCTTTTTCAAGCGGCATGTCTGTTTTTTCTTTCTTGCCGTATATGCGGTAGACCGTTTCTTTTTCTGTCAGGGACAAACCCGTAAATTGGCGGAACTGCCCGGCGTTATAGCCGATGCTGATGAGCTGCTGCGGCATGCTGCTGATCAGAGATACAAAATGATTGCTGAGCTTTTTCTTCGTTACGCCGTAATAGATGACTCGCCGATTTTTTTTAAGGTCAGCGGCTGTGATATCTCCGTCGCTTTTAACGGTGACGGCGGATGAGAAATGGCCCGCGATCAAATCAAGCATTTTGACTTCAGCGGTTTCTTCGCCGTCCGTGCTTGTATAAATAATGAGAATGCCGTCCTTTTTGTCTTTTGCTTCCGCCGTACGGGGAACATAAACCGCCGAAACCATGAAGAGCGCCGCCAATAAGAGACATATCCATTTAGAGTTCATTCATCATCATCTCGTTTTCCAGTTCATTTAAAAATTGATCGGCCGTTTTTAAATCCTTTCGGTACGCCAAATAGCATACACGGAAAGTGATTGAGACGTATTTACCGTTTTGCAGCCTGTACGTATCCAATTCCTTTTTCAGCTTCGCCAGAACGGCCGGCATGTTTTCTTCAGGCGTATGGGTCAGCACGATGCCGAACCGTTCGGCAGACGGCCTGAATTTTTTGTCTGTTTCCCGTACGCTTGAACGGATTTGGCGGCTGATAAATGCCAGCAGGCGGTCGGTCTCTTTTTCTCCGTAGAGAGATTTGAATTCCTTGAAATAATGCATGTGCAGCAGCAAAAAGACGAAGGAATTGCCGTAGCGTTCCGCCCGCTTGATTTCCTCAGAGAGTTCCAGCTTCATCCGGAGATGATTGTCAAAGCCCGTCACCCTGTCGACGGCCACAAAGCTCGTGATCTCTTCCCGCAGCTGCTTAACTGAGCGATCCAGCCCCTTGGCCAAATCGTGTATTCTTCCCGACATGTAGGAAAAGAGCAGCAGCGCGATCCCCCACACGACCAGCATCTGCAGACCTTCGGCACCGGCAGACGCCATAAAACTCCCGGTCTGAAACCACAGGAGCAGGCTGCCGAGAACAAATAAGACGAGTAAAGTGATGACGAGCGCGTAGATCGCCCCAAACCATAAGCCGGCTCCCGCGACAAGCAATGTTATACAGGTCATGAGAAGCCCTGAGGATTGCTGTGACACATAGTAAATAAAAAATGACAGCAGCACTGTCATCACAGCTGTGTAGCTGCATAGTTTTTGTGATTCATTGAATGATATTTTCATTAAACAATTTCCTTTCAGCCAGAAGCGGCAGCAGGTTATCGAAAGAATGTGTATCGCCCCCGCTCATATAGCCGCCGTAATCAGGTTTCAGCGTTTCCAGCGTTTCAAATGAAGTCATTCTTTCATAAAGCGGCTTGATGACAGCCGGATCAGCTTTTTGCTCTGTTAAAAAAAGAACGGCCAGGGCGTAAACGGACGGTGATTCGTATTGAACAGCCGGCTCCTTCGTGTCTGCGCTGTACCGTCCGTACAGCTGTCCGCGCGACTTAAATTCATTTATGATCCATTTTGACAGCGCGGCGGCTTTGTCATCGCCCCGTTTCAGATTCACGGCGGCATATAACTGGTCGATGACATTGACTTCACTGTCATATTTGTATTCCTTTGTTTCGGTATTGAACGATTTCGGCAGAAAGCCATTTTTCAGGGGTGCAAGATTGAGAACATCAAGATTCCGGTTTTCCGTTTTCTCATCGATAATCCCCTGTTCTCTCAGCATCTGTAAGGCGCCGGGGCTGACATAAGACAACGTCACGGTCTTTGATGCAGCATGTGAAGCGGCATCATAATAATCCGTAAAATACCCGTCATTCGTATTGTATTTTTCCAGCGCCTTCCCGATTTGCACCGCTGTTTTCCCGTATTCACTGTTTCCCCACAGAGATGCGGCCTCATTCAGACAACCCATGATTCTGAAATCGTCAATTAAGGCATTGGTGCCGCTTGCTTTATTCCGGTCAATCTTCCACGACACGAGCCCGTTTTTCATAAGAAACGAATCGGTGAGCAGCTGATACTGGGCTTGAAACTGCCGTTCATCTTTCCTGCTCAGCAAAAATTCCATCCATAGTCCGAGAGACTCAGATAAATATTCCGGTTCACCGGATATGTTCGTCTTGATCATTCCGCGTCCGTTCATCAGTTTATGATAAATAAAATGCTCTGCGGGCTGAAGGGGTTCGGACGGTTCAACGGCCGTCTGTTTTTCAATGCCGGCCTCCGTGCATCCTGCCGTCAGCACGATCGAAATCAAAAGGATCATCAAACTAAAACCGAAACGCTTCACAGTCTATCCTCCTAGTTCACAAATCCTTTTTTATACCTATATCTTATTTTTCCACAAAGTATTTTTACTATATAAGAAACGATCAAAGAATACTAGCATTTTTTCACATTGGTAAATTTTAAAAATAGGAGCGCCGCCTGCTCCCCTTTTCCCTCTTTGTATGGATTGTATTCCCAATACAGTAAAAAACACGACAAAAGGCAGCATTTCTTTACAAATGCTGCCTTTCTCTCATTTATTTATCCAGGCCGAGTTTTTTCAGCTGTTCTGCCAGCGCGTTGTTCATCGGCTCATCATTGTTTTGTTTTTTCATATAAGAGTTGATGTCCCGCTTGGATGCGCGTCCGGATTTATCTTTCGCTTTGCGCTTTTCAAAGACGGATAATTTCTCCCGGTGGCCGCACACACATGCGAAGGTTTGGCCTTCACCCTGGCCGCGAAGCTCCATTTTCTTATGGCAGTTCGGACAGCGGGCGTTTGTTTTTCTCGCCACCGTTTTCCGGCTGCCGCACTCCCGATCCTGACACACGAGCATCGTGCCGCGTTTGCCGTTGACTTTAAGCATCATTTTGCCGCAATCAGGGCAGGCGGTGCCTGAAATGTTATCATGTCTGAAGGTTTGGCTGCTGTTTTTGATTTCCTTCACCGTTTTGCCCGCATATGATTTCATGTCTTTAATAAACACGGCGGATTTCAGTTTCCCAGCGGCGATGGAGGAGAGCTTTTGCTCCCACTCGGCGGTTAACGCCGGTGATTTCAAATCTTCCGGGACGAGCTGTAAGAGCTGCTTCCCTTTTGACGTGATGAAAATGTCTTTTTCCTTTTTCTCGATCAAAAAGCTGTTGAACAGTTTTTCAATGATATCAGCGCGGGTGGCGACCGTTCCGAGTCCCCCGGTTTCGCCAAGCGTTTTCACAAGGTTCTTCTCTTCTCCCTGCATAAAGGCGCTTGGGTTCTCCATCGCGGATAACAGCGTGCCTTCATTAAAGCGCGCCGGCGGTTTCGTCTGTCCGCTCGTTTCTTTCAATGATGAGACAGAGAGGCGCTGACCCTGCTGAAGAGCCGGCAGCGTCTGGTCTTTGTCTTCCTCATGATCGTCGTCATCCTCGTACATATCATACACGGCTTTCCAGCCCGGCGATTGAACGGTTTTCCCTTTTGCGGTAAATGTTTCGCCGCCGATATCGGCTGTGACCTTTGTTTCTTCGTATTCGAACGCCGGCATTAACACGGCGAGAAAACGTTTGGCGATCAGATCATACAGCTTGCGTTCTTTGTCGCTGAGGCTTGAAAGAATCAGCGGCTCCTCTGTCGGAATGATGGCATGGTGATCAGATACCTTGGCATCATTGACGAATCCTTTATGCGCTTTGACGCCGCGCTTCAGTATTTGATTGACGTATTGTGCGTACGGCTTGACTTCCATGCCGTTTAATCGGTCTTTTAAGGTCGGCACGATGTCTGCGGAAAGGAATCTGGAATCCGTCCGCGGGTACGTGACAAGCTTATGCTGTTCATACAGCTTTTGAAGCACCGACAGCGTCTCTTTTGCGGAAAAACCGAAGCGCTTATGAGCGTCCCGCTGCAATTCCGTCAAGTCGTAAAGACCGGGGGCGAAGCTTTTCTTCGCTGTTTTTTTCAATTCTGAAATGACTGCCGGCTTTCCTTGCAGGTCTTTTGCCAAACGGCCGGTCACCGTCTGGTCGAACGTTCTTGTCTGCTTTGTTTTTTTATCCTGCCATGTCAGCGTCATCTGATCAGCCGCCGCGCGGAGACCGTAATAAGGAACCGGTGTGAACGCCTGAATATCCGCTTCGCGCTTGGCGATCATCGCCAATGTCGGAGTCTGGACGCGTCCGCATGACAGCTGCGCGTTAAATTTTGTCGTCAGCGCGCGGGTCGCGTTGATGCCGACGATCCAATCCGCTTCCGCTCTGGCGACGGCGGAATGATACAGGTTTTCGTATTCTTTGCCGCTGCGGAGCTTTTGGAATCCTTCTTTAATCGCTTTATCTGTCACAGAGGAAATCCACAGCCGTTTAATCGGTTTGCGGACATTTGCCTTCTCGATAATCCAGCGGGCCACAAGCTCCCCTTCCCGTCCTGCGTCTGTAGCGATTACGATCTCGCTGACGTCTTTTCGGATAAGCTGGGCTTTGACCGCATTGAACTGTTTTCCTGTTTTTTTAATGACGACGAGCTTCAAAGGTTCCGGAATAATCGGCAGGTCCTCAAGCCGCCATGATTGATACTCTTTGCCGTATCCTTCAGGATCAGCGAGCGTTACCAGATGTCCGAGCGCCCACGTGACGATGTAGCGGTCGCCTTCAAGGTATCCGTTTCCTTTTTTATGACACTTCAGAACGCGGGCCAAGTCCCGGCCGACTGAAGGTTTTTCAGCTAATACAACTGTTTTTGACATGCTTTTTCACTTCTCTTTCTTTCACACTCATCCTGTTATTATAACAGACTTCCTCACGCTCTCTCTAATCGAGGACGTTTTTTGTGTCAATTTCTGAGAAAATGACGTGGGTCACGGTTTGGGCATACGGAGAGGTGCGGTTAATGAAGTGTTCGATCGTTTCCAGGCTGTCCGCGTTAATCTTCAGCATATAACACGCCGCGCCGGCGACCCGAAAACAAAATTCAATGTTGGGAATGGATTGAATGTAGGTTTTGAATTGATCGTATTTTCCGTTTTTCACCGTCGCTTCAACAATGCAGGAAACGGGAAGCCCGATCTTTTTTTGATCAATGTCCAATGTATAGCGCTTAATGACGCCGAAGGATTCAAGCTGCCTGACACGCTCTGTGACGGACGGGGCTGACAATTTGATTTTTCTTCCAAGCTCCCGCATGGACAGGCGGCTGTCCCGCTGCAGCTCTTTAATGATGCTCAGATCAACATTATCTAGTTTCATGACTGTAGTCCTTCCTTACCCTTTTGGCTATATTATCAAGAGAAATCCGTAAAATGACAAGAACAACAGGCTGAAATCATGAAGGTTTTTCAGAAACAGTCGCGAAATGGTCATATTAGGACTGCCCATTGCTTATAGTATAGAAAATCAGATGTCCGACAGGAGGGAGTTGTATGTTACACACGCCGATCGGCAGGCTTCGCACGATGGGGTTTATTGAAGGGATGTCGCTTTTGGTGCTGCTGTTTATCGCGATGCCGCTGAAGTATTGGGCACATCATCCGCTCGCCGTCACCATTGCCGGATCCATTCACGGCGGGTTGTTTATTATTTATTTGGCAGTGCTGGCGTATGCGGCGTTCACTGTCAAATGGCATGTGAAATGGTCAGCCGCCGGTTTTATCGCGGCTTTTATCCCGTTCGGCAATTTTATTTATGACCGCGGCCTGAGAAATTATAAATAAAAAAAGCTCCTCTTTTATAGAGGAGCTTTTTTTGCATGACCTACAGCCAGTTCGTCACCCAGGCGATATAATACGCGCCGGGAATGAAAACGAGCTGGGCGAGAAGCGTGCCAGCGACCCTTGACGTCACCATCGTCAATGATGTCCATTTTAAGGAAACATAGCTTCGCTTGCCCTTCGCGACATCATCTGCCAGTACGGATACTTTCGGGTCAACAAACACAGCCAGAAGCATGGTCGCAACCCCGTTGATTAATCCTGATGCCATCACGGCCGTCGTGCTGTGCTCAGGCGCCAGAAGGCCGGCGTACAGAGCGGACAGTACGCCGATCGTGTAAATAGACGTAATAACCATATTAATGACAAACAAGCGCTTCGGGATCATTCGGAATTGAAGCCCTTTTAAATAGGAAACTGACGGCAATCTGATATAAGAACGCGCCTGCTTCAGCCCGTTCAGTGAAAATCCTTTTTTAAATACCTGCATGACGGAGCCGCCTCCGTCCGCCAAATGTATAATCGCCCGGGTAAATAACGCAACAAATGTCGGCAGGAGGCAGATGCCGAGCATCGTTCCGACCGTGGAGCCGAATATTAAAAAGCGAAACTGGGCGCTCACAACAGACAGGGCATTTGATCCGGCGGCGTCAATCAGATGTCCGGTAAACGGCTGCTGGACCATGTTTGACATGCGGGACACAATGACCATGACATTAAATAATGACAGCGCGGACGCGATAAATCCGACTCTCGCGCCGGAAAGCCGTGTCGCATATGCAAGTGTTTCAATCGAATGTATCAACAGCAGAAAACAGAAGATAAACAGTACTTGTGAAGTAATAACGTGCAATGTATGATTCCTCCAAATCTTTTCATACTGATTAGACTCTGCAGACTGCGGCGAGGTTTCGGCCGGCCAAATAAAAAAACCGCCCGGATGTCCGGTGCGGTTTTGTCTTATTCTTTTCTTACGCAAATAAATAATATATGGTTTCCCGCCTTAGCCCGCGGGTGATTCGTACATTACAGTTCCGACAGAATCATTCTTCGAAAGTAAACACCATGGAAGTTCTTGAACACAAGACAACGAAAGCCCTACCTCTCAATCGTCACTGCGGCTCCGAAGCCGCGCCGGTGTGAATTGTAAAACAAAAAGTCTTTTTTCCATCTCTTCGTTAGGGGCGAATTTCAGAAGGAAAAGAATAAGCTCAGCTTTTTTTCAAGCTGTCCGTTGAAGCCTGAAGCTTCTTTATCAAAACAGAAAAAAGAAGTTTACTTTCTTTTTTATTTGCATGTTGTCACTTAGCAGTTAAGTATAACAGATTGCCCCTGAATGATCAAATGATTTATTAAAGTTCCAGCTCGGCCGGCGTTTTTTCGCCCGCGTTCATGAGCTTGATCTGCTTCGGTTCAATTTCAAGAATCACCAGATTCGGATCGTCTTTACCGTCGAACCAGCGTTCCAGTTTCGGATCCCACAGCTTTTCTTTTAAATCGGCTGAGTTGTTGACCTTTGCGGTTCCGGCTACTTCCACATAAGCGTCACCGAATCCTTCACAGTCATACCCCAACAAAATATGAACATTCGGATTGTTTTCAATTTCTTCCGCTTTATGAGTGTCTTTGCTTGTCGGCGTGTAAATCGTTAAGCCGTCATGGAAAAATGTCATATAGCGGGAATGCGGATTGCCTTGCTCTACAGTCGCAAGCGAACCGACTTTATGATGATCCAGCACTTCGAGCACTTTTTGTTTGATTTCATTCTGATTCATGAAGAATCACTCCTTTTTAACGTCTCCGCTGTTACTTTTCCACATCGGGGAGACATTTAAACCAAGAAATGTGCTCTTCTGCCGATCTTCGCTCCATTCACGCTTCAGCATGCTGTAGTTCACCGCGTCATGATAGGCGCCCTGTACGAAAATGCCTTCTCTCGTCAGTCCTTCTTTTTGAAATCCGAGCCGTTCCGCCACCGCCCTGCTTTTCGTGTTTTTTTCAGCGGCGCTGATCATGATTCGGTTCAGCCCGAGATCCTGAAATGCATGGGAAATGACTGCCCGGCAGCTCGCGGTGATGATGCCGAACCCTTCATGCTCTTGATCCAGCCAGTAGCCGATGTCCGCTTTTTGATTGGCTGCATCGACATTATGGATACTGATCATGCCGCAAAACCGGCCCTTCACAAAAATGCCGGCGTCGAAACCATTCTCTTCGGCGTATTTATAACGCCATTCCGGAATGATCACATCGCGGTACGTATCGATATCAGCCAGTTCTTCCGCCCAGCTGAGCCATTCGCTGAGATGGTTTTGATTTCGTTTTATAACAGAATACAATTCGTCCGTATCTTCTTTGGCAAGCAATCTGATCGTCAGATGTTCCCGGATTTGACAGGAAAACACGATCACACCTCCTTTCCTTTATTAGCCATTATACAGGTAAATTCATTTTTTTCCATACAAAAAAAGATGAGGCGCGCAGCCTCATCCTTAAATGCGCGGGTCGGTGAAAATGTCGTGATCATCCGTACTGGTCGATGACATTTCCGTAATGACCGCCCCTTCTTCTCCCGCTTGAAACCAATGTTTCGTATCCGGGGGAATGGTGTATTGTCCGCCCGGTTCAAGCACAATCTCATGCCAGACAGTGTAGTATTCCTTATCTTCTTCCGGCGGGAGGACGCTTGGGTGTTCTGTCTTTTCGCCTTCCACGTAGAGATACACCTTCCCCCAGCGGCAGCGGAATGTCTCTTGTTTTCCCTTTTCGCCGCTGACCGGCGGATGGCGGTGTTCGGGACACGTCTGGCGCGGAAAGAGCACCAATTCTTTCGAACAGTAACGGTCTGTATTCACGTAAATAAACAGCTGAAGCCCTGTTTCCTGAAGCTTGCCTAAGCCATAATCCATGATTTGAATGTCTTCGACTTCATCATCGGTCAGAACGATTCCCGCTTTTTGATAGTATGCATTCACATCATGCTTCGATATCGTCATGCTTCAGCCCCCTTATGTGGTCACAAATCCGCCGCCGTTGACATGCAGCGTCTGGCCGGTCATATAGGATGATTCATCTGAAGCCAAGAGCACATAACAGCCGACATGCTCAACAGGCTGGCCGGCCCGTCCCATCGGCGTATCCTGGCCGAAGGAAGCGACTGTTTCTCCTGAGAATGTCGCCGGAATCAGCGGTGTCCAGATCGGCCCCGGCGCTACGGCGTTGACGCGGATACCGTCTTTGACGAGCGCTTGCGCCATTGATCTCGTAAAACCGTTAATCGCGCCTTTCGTTGCCGTATAGTCGATCAGCTGCGGATTTCCTCTGTACGGATTAATGGATGTCGTATTGATAATTGCGCTGCCCAGCTTCATGTAATCAATCGCTTTTTTAGTCAAATAAAATTGTGAGTAAAAGTTGGTTTTAAAGGTTCTGTGAAACTGCTCGCTTGTTATGTCTTTAATGCTTTCTTTAGGATGCTGTTCCGCGGCGTTATTCACGAGAATATCGAGACGACCGAATTCTTCAACCGTTTTTTCAACCGCTTCGTTACAAAAGTCTTCCTCACCGACATCGCCGGAGATTAACAGGCATTTTACGCCTTCTTCCTCCACACGTTTTTTTGTATCTTCCGCATCTCCGTGTTCATCAAAATAGACGATTGCGACATTTGCGCCTTCCTTTGCGTAAGCAACCGCTACGGCGCGGCCGATACCGCTGTCACCGCCTGTGATAAGCGCGGTTTTCCCTTTTAATTTATCAGCGCCTTTATATTCTTTGTATTCGTAAACAGGCGCCGGCTTCATTTCGCTCTCAATGCCGGCTGGCGGTTTTGTGATTCCGCCGGGAATTCCTTCGGATAGTTGTTTTCCATGTCAAGTTCCTCCTTCTTGTTCGATGTCTTACTTCATGTCTACCTCGGCTGTCTGCCGGATAAACATAATTGAAACAGTTCAAAACGTTTTCGGAGAAAAATGTTTCACATGGAACGCACGAAAAAAACCCGGCGGGCAGCCGGGTTTTTGTTTTCAATTATGAACGGACCGCTTGTTTGCGGAGCACGTCTTTTTTCACTTTTCCAAGGTTGTTTTTCGGAAGTTCGCTGACGAACTCAATTTCCGGAATTTTAAAGGCAGCAAGACGTTCTTGAAGGAATCGTGTCACTTCTTCTTCTGTCAGGCCTTCTCTGCCGTTTGTCACGATAAACGCTTTCGGTTTTTCACCGTAAAGCGGATCAGGGATACCGACAACAGCCGTTTCGAGAATTCCCGGCACTTGCTGAATGACCTCTTCAATCTGGTCAGGATAAATATTATCGCCGCCGTAGATGATGACATCTTTATAACGTCCGGTGATAAAGATAAATCCGTCTTCATCAACATATCCGGAATCACCGGTATGGAACCAGCCGTCTTTCAGCACTTTTCGTGTCGCTTCTTCGTTACCTTCATAGCCTTTGAATAAAAACGGACTTGTCACAACGACTTCTCCGATTGAGCCTTGCGGAAGGACTTCTCCTGTTTCCGGATCTACAACGCGGACGTCCACTTCTTCCATCGGTTTACCCGCAGAAGCGGCTTTATCCATTCCCATTTGCGGATTCCAAGAGCTGATGCCCCATGCTTCAGTGCTTCCGTATCCGTGCATGAGCGGAATGCCGATGTCCTGATACTGCTGGATCAGGCTGCTTGGCACCTTTGTGCCTCCCGTCATCATATAAACGATAGAAGATATGTCAGTCTGATGCGTTTCCCATGCTTTCAGCAGGTATGTGTAATAAACAGGCAGCGCCATCACGGTTTGAATTTTCTCTTTTTCGATGAGCTTCAAGTTTTCAAGAGGGTCCTGATTGTCTGTCATAACGAATGTCGTTCCGCTCATCGTGCCGACCATCTGGCAAATAATCGCGCTCGTATGGTAATTCGGGTGGCATGCTAAGAAACGGACATGCTGCATTCTCCCCGTGTATGCCAATGTCGCATTTACGTAGTTGTATATGCCGCCGTGAGTGACCATGCAGCGTTTCGGATTGCCGGTCGTACCCGAGGTAAACATCAGCAATGCCGTATCGTTTTCAGACACTGTTTCGACGTCCGGTGTATCGCCGGAGCCTGTCAATAAAGCATCAAACTCAGGTGTTGTCTCTACAGCAGTTCCTGTCACGACCTTCAGTTTAAGGGAAGATTCAAGCGCAGGAAGCACCTCTTCCATAATCTCTTTAAATTCAGTGCCGTAAAAAACAGCTTTCGGCTCACAGGCTGCCAAAATGCCTTTCATTTCATACGGTGTTAATTGCCAGCTGACCGGCACAACCACCGCGCCGATTTCAAGTGCAGCAAACATAACGATGGATGAAGCGTGGCCGTTTTTGCAAAGCATCGCCACTCTGTCGCCTTTTTTTATTCCTTTATCAAGAAGCGCTTGTGCAAGCTGATTGATTCGTTTTCGATATTCCGCGTAGGTCAGGGTGTGCGCACCGCTTTTTACAGCTTCGATCTCTTCGCTATTTGAAATGTCATGCAGAATCAGATGCTGTAATGTCTTCATATTTTCATCTCCCATAATGATAAATCAAAAAAACTCTGTCAGATTTTCTTCCTCACGCAACCCATTTTAAACCAAAAAATATAACTTGTAAAACTATTTTGTTTTAGAACTATTCAATCGGTGAATGATACAATAGTCCCGTGTTTTTAGTTTCCTCCCTTCACTTTACCCTCATACATACGGAAAAAAACACACGCCTTATGAGGCGTGCGCTTCCTGTTCAGCGCTGTCCTTTCTCCTGAATGAAATGATAAAACAGCCTGTTTAAACGTTTGTATAAATCGGCTTCATCCTCTGTCTGAAAGGCTTTTATACTGGCTTCGGATTCAATAATGGCCGAACTGACCGCACTTAATATTTCCGAGCCTTCAGCGGGCATATCAGCCGGCGCCATCATCACCAAAGCGCGGTCGACGGTCAGGGAATTTCCGTCCATGCCTTTGACACTGCATGGAGCTGTCAAATCATAAATTTTGAAAAAAGGCGTGACAATTTCTTCATTTTTGAGATGGTAAAGCGCCATCGCCGTTCCCGGAATCCCGAGCCCTCCCTGTTCTTCACGTTCTGTGAGGAGCTGTGCGGTTTTTTTTGCATGACGGACAAATCCTTCTTGCTCAAGCACGCCAAAGAGATGGTTCAAAAACAACTCATACGCCATGTGTGAATCAATGGATTTGATCGAAAAGTTCCGCAGCACGCTTTGGATAACCGCCGCGTAATGCGCCATACGTCCGGCTGCTTCCAGCATATCAGGCGTCTCAGGCTGCTTCTCTTCTCTTTTGCTGTTTCTTTTTTTGTCAAGAATCAGCGGAATCTTTCTTTTGATGTACTGCTTGACCTGATCGGCGTCTTCTTCATTTAAAAGCGGACTGACCATGACGTAATCAATGTTTTCATACGGGATCGGCACGGTGGATACGATCATATCGTACGCCGAGGTGTCACGGTTCTTCAGTTCGATGAGGGAAGACATATCAAAGGAACGGATTTCCGGGAGCTCTTTTTTCAGTCTGGACGCGAGCATTTTGGACGACCCGATGCCGCTTGAACAGACGATCAGCGCTTTGATCTTCGCCTCTTCCCGTTTGATTTCCAGAGCGGAGCCGAAGTGAAGAACGATGAAAGCGATCTCATCATCAGGAAAACGAAGCCCCGGAAAGAATTTTTCCATTCCTTCTTCTACGGCCATATACAGCAGGAAGTAGTCGCGTTTAATTTGCTCAGTCATCGGGTTGTACATGTCGATACTTTCTTTCACCCGATTGATCGCAGGCTCCAGATGGGCGATTAAACCGTCATATAAAGAGCCGTTTTCCGTCAGATCAATTTTTATTTTTTCAGAAATGAAGCCGATCAGCTGCTTCGTTTGCAAGGCCGTTTCAACTTCAATGTTTTCCGGTTTGAATTCGGTTTTGTATTTGCGGTTGGCGCTCCGCAAATGAATGGTGATATAGCCGATCTCCGCCTCAGGAATCGAAACACCGAACGCTTTTTCAAGCTCTTTTGCCATTTCGAGCGCGGAGCCGTATTCCTTCGTCTGCTGCAGCGCTTTTAGTTCCGAAGCTTCCATCGTGATGGTTTCTCCGAGTCTGATCCGGTCCATCGCAAAGGTTAAATGAACCGCCAGCGCCATGTAAGAGCTGTCAGATAAAGCGATCGCGATTTTTTCCTTGAGCTGAATCAAGAGCCGGTCCATTTTCAAAAGTTCCGCTTTATTTACAACGCCGAACATCTTTTCAGCAGCGTCGGGTTTCCCTTTAATATTGAATTCAACCGCTTCCAAAAAGGTTTGAATATCAAGGCGGTTGACCATGAGATTGCCGACGATTTTCCGTTTCGCATTTTCCGGTCCCGTCAGCTGAATGCCGAAGCCCCTTTTTCGGATCAGCGTCAAGCCGAAGGGAGCAATCCAAGTCTCCAGCTCATCGAGATCATAACTGATCGTCGCGTTTGTCACTTGGAGCTCGTTCGCCAGACTGTAGAGCTTGATCGGCTCTTGGGACTCTAATAGCGAACATAGGATTAAAAGTTTCCGCTCCTCCGCGCTGTATTCCTGCTGTTCATAGGACAGCTCTGACAGGAGCTTCTGTTTATCTTCCGGTTTTCCCACCGCTTTCAGTCCTTTGCCGGGCTGTTTATCAAGTGCCAAGCCGAATGATTTCATCATCGGTTTGATTGTTTTTAACTCGCGGTGAACGGTTCTTGTGCTGACTTGTAAAGCTTCTGCCAGTTCATGCACTGTCTCGTATCGGTTCTGCAGTAAAAGATGTTTCATTAATTTTTGTTCTCTCGCTGTCATATACATGAAACGCGCCTCCAGATTTTCTAGTTGTGAGAGGTATGGCACATGGGGGGTGCTGCCGGGGAAAGTAGTGTAACTTCTAATATAAAACGCTTTCAAAGAATATACAACCATTTTCAAATGGCAATTTGGCACTGGTCCGTGTGACAGTATTGAATAAGAAAAATGTGTCAGATAATATGCCGTGACGTTTGTTTCTCTTGATCCGCACGGCTATACTTCAAAGTGACCTTACTTGTTTTTTGACATTGCACACCACATAAACAAACGCCCGGGAAGATAGCCTTCCGGGCGTTTGTTTTGGTTATGGAATATCATAACCTTGGACAGCTGTATAGATCCGAAACCACTGATCATGGCTGAGCTTGTACGCTGAAGCACGCACCGCCGCGGAAATGCGGTTCTGTTTTCCGCTGCCGACAATCGGCATGATGTCTGCCGGGTGGGTGAACAGCCATGCGTACATGACTTCATCAATGGAGGCGGCGCCGATTTCTTCCTGCACCGAAATAAGCGCGGTACGGATTCGGACGTCCTTATCCGATTGTCCGGTAAAGACGCTCCCGCCCGCAAGCGGTGACCACGCCATCGGCGGAATGCGTTTTTCCTGACAGAAATCCAGCGTGCCGTCATGAAAATGTTCCAGCTCATAAGCCGAGATTTCAATTTGGTTCGTGATGAGCGGTTCATCCAAATAGGATTCGAGCATTCTGTACTGATGCGCTTTAAAGTTCGATACCCCGAAGTATCTGACCTTGCCTGAGCTTTTCAGCGCATGAAACGCTTCAGCTACAGCCTCCGGGTCCATAAGCGGGTCCTGCCTGTGAATGAGCAGCACATCCAGATAATCCGTATTCAGATTCAAGAGCGACTGCTCCGCCGACGCTAAGATATGAGACTTCGACGTATTATAATGATGCGACTTGTTTCCGGGCCGTTCCGGCGACTCAATGACAATCCCGCATTTTGTGACGATTTCGATTCGCTCCCTTATTGAGGGCGAAAGGGATAAAGCGCCGCCGAACAGCTTTTCACACGTATAACTGCCGTATATATCGGCATGGTCGAAGGTGGTGATGCCTTGGCTGATACACCATTCAATCAGATTCAGCAGCTCCCCGTCCGAATAATTCCATTCGTTCAGACGCCAAAGCCCGTGTATCACTCTTGAAAATTCCAGATCTTCAGCCAATTGAATACGCTGCATGTGAAATCCCCCTTTTTCTTAGTGAGCCTCTTGTATCTCTGTTTCAGGAATTGCCCATGCTGTTTCATTCTGCTTCGGCGGCCGATTTTCCTTTCAGCCCGGAAAAATCGTCATTTACCGGTTCTGAAACTGCTGTTTCGCTTTTTCAACGACGTAATGGCTTCCGCCGCGTTTTTTGACGTCTTGAATCATCATGGCGATCAAGAGGTCTTTCTTTTTATAGTCGTAGCCGACAAACCAGCCGTTTTCTTTGCCGTCTTTATCTTCTTTAGACGTTTTCAGCTCGGCTGTACCGGTTTTTCCGGCTACGTTAATGCCGCTTACGACCGGCTGATATGCAGAGCCGCGCGGATCTTCAACGACGCCTCTCAGCCCTTTTGTGATTTCTTCGGCATTGGCTTTGGATACCACTTGCTTATGCCAGATTTGCGGTGTTTTTTCTCCGTCTTTGATTAATGTCGGTTTGACGAGATTTCCGTCTGTTACAAATGCGGTATAGTCAGCCGCTAAATGCAGCGGAGACATCAGCATCTGCCCCTGGCCGTAGCCCGTATCTCCGAGAAGAATCTCGGAATCAAGCTTGCCGTTAGCGATTGACGATTTTTCAATCGGAAATTGGTATGGAATGTCTTCATCAAAACCAAATGATTTTAATCCTTTTGTAAACGCGTCAGCTCCGGCATCTATGGCATTTTGCGCAAAGTAGATGTTGTCCGAGGTAATCAGCGCGTTTTCGAGATCCACTTCATTCAGACGCTCTGATACGCGTGTGACATGGTAGCCGCCCCAGCTTGAATCTTTCTGCCACTCTTTTCCGGTGATTTTTTTCTTTTCTGATGCTTTCAACGTTCCGTTTGTCAGGCCGACTGCCGCGGCAATCGGTTTAATCGTTGATCCCGGCGCATAGAGTTTGTTGAATTTCGCTGAAAACGGATTGTTTTTATCTTCATTCAGCTTTTTCCATTCTTTGCTGTTCCAGCCGAAGATAAAGCCGTTCGGGTCATAAGACGGAGCGCTGACAAGCGCGAGGGTCTCTCCCGTTTGCGGTTCGAGGGCGACTGCCGCTCCGCTGTCATCTTTCATGGAATCATACAGCTTCGTCTGCGTTTTCATGTCAATCGTTACATGAATATCCTGCCCGTTTTTGGCTTTCTTTTCAGCGATGACCTCACCCGTTTGCGGAACGTAAATTTTCCAGCCGGTCGTGCCGCGCAGCTTGTCTTCATATACATTCTCAAGGCCGGCGATGCCGATTTTGGAGGTGTCGCTGTATTGGCCGTCTTTTGCTTTTTTCAGATCCTCCGCTGTGATCGTTTTAATATACCCGGTCAGGTGGGCCGCTTTTTCGCCGTACGGATAGTAGCGGGAGCTGACTGTCGTTTTCGTCACGCCGTCTAATGAAAGCAGGCTCTTGACCTTGCTTTCGTCATCCGGTCTGATTTTTTGAACCGGGACATAGGAGTCGTCTTTTACCCAGCCCTGATTCAGCTTGCTTTTTATATCGTCTTCAGAAAGGTCCAGTTTTTCAGACAGTTTTTTGATTACGCTGTCTTTATCCTTGCCGAGTTTTCCCGGAATAATGCCGATTTCCGGCACCTCCGTATTCACAGCGAGGCCTTTGCCGTCTTTGTCGTAGATTTGCCCGCGCTTCGGTTCTTCATTTGCGATCTGCACGGTTTTGTCGTCGGAAAGCTGTTTGAAAATAAAAGAAGGATTCCAGTCGATGTTCCATGCTTCTCCATCGTCTGTTTTTTCTTTTTTCAGGACGGCCGTGTTTTCAAAGGCGACCTTCCCTGCTTTTGTATCCATGCTGACTTTATAATCGATGTGCTGAAGGTCATCTTTTTTCTTATCGTCTTCGTCCTGTTTTTCGGCAGTGACTTTCAGATTTTTGACCCCTGCTTGTTCATAGATGGTTTCATATCGTTTTACAAAATCCTTTTTGGACAATTTTTTCTTTTCATCCTGTGTGAGGCTTTGGTACATCTTATCGTAATGACCGCCGTTCCAGTCTTTCACGAAATCTTTCATTCTGTCTTCGGCCGACTCCGTTTTCGAACAGCCGATCAAACCTAGGATTCCTGCGAGTAAAAGTAATAGGTATAATCCTTTTTTCACTGTTAATTCCCCTGCCTTCCAATTGTTATTTTCTCCTAAATCAAATCAGGCTGGCAAGGATTTTTTTCTTATAGCGTTTAAAATTTTTTTGTTTTTCCAGCCATCACGGTCCATATACTTATACAATGTATCTATTAAAAAAGGGGGAATTTCAGATGATCAGAGAAGCAGCCATGCTGCATGTAAAAGAAGGCTTTGAAGGGGAATTCGAAGAGGCATTCCGCCGGGCGGAGCCGATTATATCGGGCATGAAAGGTTATCTGTCCCATTCCTTGTCCAAATGTATGGAAAAGACGCATAAATATTTGCTGCTTGTGGAATGGGAGACATTGGAGGATCATACAAAAGGCTTTCGCGGATCACCGGAATATCAGGAATGGAAAGCCTTACTTCACCGTTTTTATTCACCATTTCCCGTTGTGGAACATTTTGAGGATCTATCAAACTCAGATCGCGTGAAGCGTAAAACCGATTAAGGAGATCGACCATACAAAAACAGCGGTATAGATATTGAATCTCCCCGAACCGTCGTTTTCCTTCCGCTTTTCTTCCAGTCCCTGAATGAACATGACCGCACCGAGAAACACGAGCATAACCGGCTGTATGACAGAGGTATGTTCCGCATACGTAAATGCGGCGGCCGCAAGTATAATAATCAGCATCGCGAGTGACAGTTTTAAGGCGCGCAGCAAAGCAATCCATCCTTTCTGTTATCATTTTTTGAACACAATTCTATTTCTGTCTTTATCCCCCATTATTCTAGCGTACTTTTTGCACGGATAGAACGAAAGTCGGACAATTTTAAGTTTGTTTTAAGGAGAACGAAAAGCGCGCTCCCGATGAAAAGGAGCGCGCGGTTATGAGCGGGCGAGGCTTCCGTATCCGAGCCCCCGCAGGACGCATGCCATGACTTCATATCCTCTGCTGTTGGGATGTACGCGGTCATGAGAGAGATATTCGTTCAGCTTTCCTTTGAAAGCGCTGTGGACATCGGCAATTTTGACGTGCGGCGCTGATGCGAGTGTGCTGAGGTGCGCATTATAAGAAGATATCCATTTTTCCGCAATGGAGATGCCCGGAAAAGGATTGTATAAATTGAAAACGCGGATCTCATAAGGAGAGGGGTGCGTTTCTTTTAAGGCAGCGATCTTGGCAATCATCTTTTCAAAGTTCTCATGGCAGTGACGGGACACGCCGGCGAACACCGAAGCGTCTTTCGTTTGCTGATACGCCCGAACCGAATCGATCAAATCGTTGCCGCAGCCCGTAATCGTAATCATATCAGCAGCCTGAATCCGCCTCTGAATGTACGGCAAGGACATAAGCCCGAGAATTTCTCCCGTCTCAAGGCCTGACTTGGCAAAGATGGATACCTCGGTCCTTGTCTGTAAATCTTCTGCCATCATACACCCGAACCGCTGAACAAAGCCGGGGGAAAACGGCCCGGATCCCCTTCCCGTCGTCAAAGAATCCCCTAGCGCCGTATAAACAAGTCCCATTTACTTTCCTCCACTCATTACTGTCGATATTGTAATGTACGCGAGCGAAGGAAAATTGGCTCGGTCAATACCCCAATTTCTCAGAAATATGCTGTGCCGCGGCTTTGACCTTTTCCGTTAAATACGGCAGCCGATCCTCTGAAAACCTGGCTTCAAAGCCGGCGATGCTGATTCCCGCCGCCACCTTTCCTTCGTGGTTGAAAATAGGCGCCCCAATCGCCGCCGTGTAATCCTCTAATTCCGAATAGCTGATCGTATACCCTGATTGTAATGACGTTTCAATAGATTGAAGCAGTTCAGCCGGATTCGTCATCGTGCCTGAGGCAATTGCGGCAAACTCTGTCTTCTGAAGGTATGTGTCAATCTCCTCTCTCGGCAGAAACGATAAAATGCTTCTGGCGCACGCCCCCGCGTACAGCGGCGAGCGGCGGCCGATTGCGGTAAACAGCCGGACGGTTTGGGTGCCTTCAATTTTTTCAACGTAAATGGCTTCATCGCCGTCCCTCATAATCAGCTGAACGGCTTCATCCACTTCACCGCACAGCTCTTCCATTATCGGCTTGGCTATTTTCCTGATGTCCAGACGCTCAGAGACAAGCTGGCCGAATTGCAAAAAGATCAGACCCAGCTGATAACGGCCGTCCGCTGCCCGGGTGAGAAATCCCATTTCCTCCAGTGAACTTGCCATCCGGTGAACCGAGGTCTTCGGCATCTCCGATCGAGAAACAAGCTCATTTAGGCTCAGGCTTGGTTCAGTCAGAAACAAATGAAGCAGCTCCATTGATTTGATGACGGTTTTGTTTTTGTTTTCCATGGTCTTTAGCCCCTTTGTCAGATCAGCCATTCCATTTTGAGCCTGGCTTTCAGCTCCTTTATCTGCTGTTCCCTCTCCAAAAGCAGCATTTCCGCTTCCTCCAGCGAAACGGCCGAGAACGTGATATGTTCGCCCGGCATCGTTTGGGCGGCAAGAGGAAGATCGGCGGATATAATATGCGCCATTCGCGGGTAGCCTCCCGTCGTCTGCCTGTCAGCCAGCAGAATAATCGGATTGCCGTCCGGCGGCACCTGCACCGTCCCGAATGTCACGGCCTCAGATACCATTTCAAGCGGCTCCTGTAATTCAAGCGGAGCGCCCTTCAGCCGGTAGCCCATTCGGTCGGACTGCGGCGTGACCGTAAACGGCTCCTTGTAAAAACGTGATTTTGCTTCTTCTGTAAAAGCATGAAATTGCGCCCCTTCAAGCATACGAATGACCGGATTTTTTTTCAGCGGCAGAAAACCTCTGCTGCTGACAGACCAATCAGGTGCTGAGAAACCATGCTGCCCGAGAGAATCGCTCAAACGGTGCGCGATGATTTCCGAGCACTGCGTCATACTGCCGAGCGGAAGTTCATCATCCTTTTGCAGGGCTCTTCCGTAAAAGCCGCCGATCCCCGCTCTGACATACGTGCTTTTGCTTTCCATGACGGCGGGCACGTCAAATCCCCCCGCGACGGCGAGATAAGCGCGGCTCCCCATCTTGCACGGTCCAAATGAAACAACGCTGTTTTCCTTTACAAGAACCGGTTTCCACAGAGGGGCCGGTTCTCCATTAATATGAAAGGCGAAATCAGCCCCCGTGACGGCAATGACTGCCGGTTCTGAAAGCTCAAAGGAAGGACCGGGCCCCATTAGCGTAATTTCCAGTCCTGCTTCTGTTTCTTTATTTCCGGCAAGAAGATTGGCAATGCGCAGAGAGATCGTATCCATTGCGCCGCTTCCCAGTACACCGTATTTCTGGTACCCCGTTCGCCCCGTATCCTGAATCGTCGTCAGAAGACCGGGCTTCACCACTTTCATGCTCATTCGGCTCCCTCCTTGATGCGGCTGTATTCTTCTGCTGTGATTCGGACGAATTTCACCGTATCGCCCGCTCTCAACAGGCTTGGCGGATGTTCTTCCGGCCTGAAAAGCCGAAGCGGGGTGCTGCCGATCAGCTGCCAGCCGCCGGGAGTGGATATCGGATACACACCGGTCTGCATTCCGGCGATTCCTACTGAACCGGCCGGGATTGACGGCCTTGGCGACGACTTTCTCGGCGCTCTGATCCGCTCAGACATTCCTCCTAAAAACGGAAATCCCGGCGCGAATCCGAGCATATAGACGAGATATTCGCCTTCGGTATGAATGCGGATGACGTCTTCCGGCGTCAGATCGTTCATCTTAGCGACCTCTTCTAAATCAGGACCGAAATCACCGCCGTAGCAAACGGGGATTTCCATTACCCGGCGCTCTTTTTGCCTGTCGGTCTTTAAATGGCTGAGGCGTTCTATCACTTCTTTCTTGGCCAATGCAAAAGGAGAGACGCCTTTTTTTATATTTGAGACGGCATACACATCATAAAAGATCGTTAAGCTCGTAAATGCCGGGATACATTCAACGAAGCCCGGAAACGGCCGTTCTTCAATACAGGCCGCCGCCGCATGAACCCGGCTGTTAACCTCTTCGCTGATTTGCCCGCCAAAGCGGATGATAACGGCGGAATCACCGTGCGGCTGTATATCAAGCGCTGTATTGCCGCTATACTGCATCATTGTCATCACCTCGTTGTTTTCTTTCTCACTTACAGAACAGCAAGCGATTCATTCCGGATATCGGTGATCAGCATGTGCCCCGGTGAATGCGTCATCACGATCTCAGGCTTTGCTTCCATGATCACCGCCTGCGGTGTAACGCCGCACGCCCAGAATACGGGAACTTCGCCTTCCCGCACCGTCACGGCATCGCCGAAGTCCGGCTGATTCAAATCGCTGATGCCGATGCTTTTCGGATTTCCGATGCTGACGGGGGCGCCGTGTACGGCGGGAAAACGTGACGTGACCTGCGCCGCGCGGACTGCAAGCCTTTCCGGAATCGGCCTCATGCTGACGACCATCTTTCCTGAAAACCGCCCGGCCGGAACACAGTCAATGTTTGTTATATACATGGGAACATTCACTCCCTCATCGATGTGCCTGATGGGAATTTGCTGATTGATAAGGGCTTGCTCGAATGAAAAGCTGCAGCCGATCAAAAACCCGACAAAATCATCCTTCCAATACCGGGTGATATCCGTTACCTCTTCAGTAAGCACGCCATGCCGATAAATCCTGTACTTCGGAAAGTCCGTCCGGATATCAGCTCCCGGCGCCGCAACAGCCGGTACGGGTGAGCCCGTATCCGTCACGTCAAGCACCGGACACGGCTTTTGATTGCGCTGGCAGAATAAGAGAAAATCAAAGGCAAGATCCTTTTGCAAAACGACGAGATTGGCTTGTGCATAAGAAGCGGCCCATCCTGCCGTCGGCCCGGTCATCTGCCCCTTCCTGATAAGCTGTCTGACTTCTTCGGGAGTCATGTCACTCATATGTTTTTTCATGTCATCAGCTCCATAGCTGCGGCAATTGCGAGAATAATGTATAGATGCCCATAATCGCCATGACAACGACGACTGTCGCCCCCGCAATAGTGAGCCAGACTGGATGCTTGTAATCGCCGACGATTTTTTTCTTATAAGCGCCCAACAGAATCATCGCTAACGCAAGCGGCAGAATTAAACCGTTAAGCGAACCGACCGCGACCAGAATTTTGGCAGGCTGGCCGATCGTGACAAAAATGAGCGTGGATACGATGATAAAACCGATAATGACGCCGTGTGAATGCTTTTCGATTTTTGCCGAGAACGATTTGAAGAATGACACCGATGTATATGCCGCGCCGATGACGGACGTAATAGCGGCAGACCACATGATGACGCCGAAAATTTTATAGCCGACATTTCCCGCTGCAAGCCGGAATACAGAAGCCGCGGGATTATCGGGATCAATACGCAGGCCCTTTGAGACGACGCCGAGCACGGCGAGAAACAGGGCAATCCGCATAATAGATGTAATTAAGACACCTGTGATGGAGCTTTTCGTGACCTGAGGAATGACTTCCTTCCCTTGGATGCCTGAATCAAGTAAACGGTGGCCGCCGGCAAATGTAATGTATCCGCCGACCGTGCCGCCGACAAGGGTCACGATCGCCAGCACACTGATATGATCAGGCATAAAGGTTTTCGCAACGGCGTGTCCGACCGGCGGGGCCGTCGTTACGGCAACATACACCGTTAATATGATCATGACGATTCCGGCGATTTGCATAAAACGGTCCATGACTTTTCCGGCTTCCTTTATGACGAAAATCAGAACCGCGACCGCAGCGCTGATTAAAGCGCCGATTTCCGGTTTGATCCCGAATAATACTTGAAGGCCGAGACCCGCGCCGCCAATGTTTCCGATATTAAACGCAAGTCCGCCGAGCACGACCAGAAAAGCAATGGCATAACCGGCGCCCGGGAGCACCATATTTGCAATCTCTTGGCCGCGCTTTCCGGAAACTGCGATAATCCGCCACACATTGGTCTGTGCGAAAATGTCCAAAATAATGGAGATTAAAATGATAAAGCCGAAGCTTGCCGCCAATGTATTGGTGAACGTGGCCGTTTGCGTCAGAAAGCCGGGCCCGATTGAAGATGTCGCCATCAGAAATGTCGCGCCTAAAAGCAGCGACCATCTGCCGGGAGCCTTTCCGGCTGTTTTTTTCTTTTGTTCCATGCTGTCTTCCTCCCTCTGCTGCTCAGTCTTTTGCAAGCGCGCTGATTTGAATGTCAGCCGCTTTTAGTTCTTTTCTGATCGTTTTTGCGAATGTGAGCGCATGGGCGCCGTCTCCGTGAATACAGACGGTGTCCGCTTTCAGGTTTACAGCTTGTCCCTCCGCAGATGTCACCGTATTGTCTTTCACCATTCGGATCACTTGCCCGACCGCTTTTTTGTCATCCTGAATCAGCGCATCCGGCTGTGAACGCGGCGTCAGCGTGCCGTCTTTCTGATAGGTGCGGTCCGCAAACACTTCACTTGCCGTCTGCAGTCCGATTCGGTCCCCCGCTTTAATCAGCTCGCTTCCGGAAAGTCCGAATAAAATAAGTCCGGGATCAAAATGAAAAACCGCTTGAGCGATCGCATCTGACAGACCGCGGTTGACGGCGGCCATATTATATAAAGCGCCGTGCGGCTTCACATGCTGCATCGCGACACCTTCTGCTTTTAAAAATCCTGACAGCGCGCCGATTTGGTACAGTGTCAGATCATACGCTTCCTCGGGCGTAATCGCGATCTGCCTCCGCCCGAATCCCTGAAGATCGAACAGCCCGGGATGAGCGCCGATTTTCACGCCTTTCTCCGCCGCAAGCGCAACTGTTTTGCGCATCACGGTGGGATCACCCGCATGAAAGCCGCAGGCGATGTTTGCAGATGTCACATAATCCAAAATCTCTTCATCAAACCCGATCTTATAAGCACCGAAACTTTCTCCTAAATCACAATTGATGTCAATCTGAAACATAAGATCCCTCCTGTATTGTAAACGTTTTATTTTATTATCATTCCGCTATTCGGAACGACTATTCCGAATTATTGGACTTTTTTCATTATATCAATTCTGACAGATTTGAACATCCTTTTGTCAGAAAACCTACCATGGACCTAGTCAGAAATGTGACAAAACAAAAAAGAGAGCCTCATACAGAGACCCTCTTTTTTCTATTACAGCACCCAGTGGCGGATCGCTTTGGCGACCCCGTTTTCCGTGTTGACATCAGTCACCCAGTCAGCCGTTTCTTTCACGATGTCCTGCGCATTTCCCATGGCGACGCCGACGCCCGCCTTTTCAATCATGGCAATGTCATTCAGACTGTCGCCCATTGCCATCACATTTTCCATCGTGAAGCCGAGTTTTTCCGAAACCTTCGCAAGCGCTGCCGCTTTATTAATGCCGAGCGCATTGACTTCGATATTGATCGGGCTGGAGTTTGTGATTTCGAGCTCCTTGTTTTCCTTCAGCTCTTTCAGCACCTCATTCCGCACATCGTCATCCTCGATTTCAAATCCGAACTTGAGCCACTGGTGATCCGTAATCGTTTCCGGGAATTCCCCTCTCCATACTCTATCGACGGTAGAGGCCCAGAAATTCGTGTTGTGCTTATTTCTCAGATCCCATAATTTTTGAATATGATCGGTATGAAGAAGCTTGCGCTCAACCAGCTCAAAGTTGGAATCCCAGATTTCGCTGCCGTTTGCCGTAATTAAAAAGGATGACAGCTCGAGAGACTCAGCCAGCTCGCGGCAGGTCATCAGCGTGCGTCCTGTGCTGATGACGACGTGAATTCCTTTCGCCTCCGCTTCCTTGATCGCCCGCCGGTTTTCCTCCGGGATGAGCTGCTCGTCATTGAGCAGGGTTCCGTCCATATCAATCGCGATCAGTTTAATATCTGCGTCTTCTCTTTGTATCGGCATATATGTACCTCACTTTTTATAATGTAGTCGTTTCTATTTTAATACATATGACCCACAGGAACAAAAAACCGCTCCCAGACGTTTGGCGGGGAGAACGTTGAGGAAAAGAACTATTGAGGTGATGAAGGATGAAAGAAAGAAAACAGAAGAACAAACCGAATGAAAATCCTGAACATCATGATTTAACCGATCCGATTCCGCTGGAAGAGCTGAAAGAAAACGCCAATGACGAAAAACACAAACACGACCAAAGGGACAATTCACAAAGTGAAAGAGATTATGATACAAAATGACGGGCTTGTCCGAAAGCCGCCGCTGAAGGCGGCTTTTTTTATGATGGCTGGATAAATATGCTGATCTCAGCTTCCGCCACAGGCTTCCCGGCAACGGACGCTTTCGCCCGGCCGAATACAAACCCGCGCCTGATTCGCGTGACTTCAAACAAAAGATCCAGACGGTCTCCCGGCAAAGCGGCACCTAATCTTTCCGCTTTCTTCACCGCAGACAGCAGGCCGAGGCTGTTTTCACCTGTAATTCCCGCGCAGGCGGCCGTTTGGGCCATTGCTTCAACGATGAGCGAAAACGGCATCTCTCTTTGTGATTCTGACATAAACCAGTCATTTTCACTGATGTATTTATAAGCTTCCGCCCATTTTCCGGCTTCGCTGTTCTTCGTGCCGTCAATCAAAAGAAACGGATAACGATGGGGCAAAAGCTCCTCATTCATCACGCAGCCTCCCTTCCCTCACATTATAACAGAAGAAAAAAACCCGCGTCCCCCGATGCGGGTTCATCTTATTGATTCAGCTTTTTAAGTACGATGCCGTGCAGCGGTTCATGCGGCTGAATACCGCAAATGTCTTGAAGAACCGCGCTCGTGCCTTTTTCCGCGATAAGCTTTTGCAGCTCAACCGCTTCCGGATCACCCTTATAGTCAAAGCGCAGGGCGGCGGCGATGCCTTCTGCCAGCGCGTTCGGCTCTTTTATTTTTTTGGCCGGCCCTACTAATCTATCATTCGCTCCGAGTTTTCTGAGCGGTGATCTGGCGACCCTCGTCACATCATCCGTGATGTATTCATTTTCAAAACGGCTGATGATTTTCTTCATGTACTGCTCGTGTTCGGCTTGCTTAAAGCCGTACGCCTTTACCAGGTACTCGCCCGTTTCTGAAAGGGCATCGTACACGACACGCCGGATTTCGGGATGGTCGATGGCTTCTTTGACGGTTTTTAATCCGCGCTGATAGCCGACGTACGCCGTAACGGCATGGCCGGTATTGACGGTAAACAGCTTCCGTTCAATAAACGGTGTAAGATCATCAGTAAACAGCGCGCCTTTCAGTGCCGGCTGACCGCCGGAAAAGCCGGTTCTGTCTATGACCCATTCAAAAAACGGCTCTACGGATACTTTCAGCGGGTCCTCATGGTGCTGAATCGGCACGATCCGATCCACCGCGGAATCCGGGAAGCCGACCGTCTGATTCACCAGTTCCCGCTCCGCTTCCATCAAATGTCCGAAAACCTCTTTTTTCAAAAAACTGCTGCCGCCGATCATATTTTCACAGGCGATGATATTCAGAGGTTCAGAGGACGTTCTGCGCTTCAGCCCTTCCGCAATTGACGGGGCGATGAATTTGAGAACGTTCGGCCCTACTGCCGTCGTAATGATCGCCGCGTCATTGATCAGCCTGTACAGCTCTTGTTCTTGCTTCGCGCTGTTGATGGCTGAAACGGGGCCGATGGTTTCTGTCTGCCGGCCGCCGTCGGCAAGCTCCACGGTATATTCCTTCTTTTCATTAAGAAGGCTGACCATCGTTTCATTCACATCAGCGAAAACAACCTCATAGCCGGAATGATGGAGCAGGGCGCCGATAAAGCCCCGCCCGATGTTTCCCGCTCCGAAATGAAGGGCAATCATGTCAGTTCACCTCGCTGAAAATAGCGGCCAGTTCTTCTTCCGTTTTTGCACTGATCAGCCGTTCGATGTTTTCTTCCTCTGAGCAGATGATGGCGATGTTTGACAAAATGTCTAAGTGCTCATTGTTTTTTCCGGCGATACCGAAAACGACCTTTGCCGTATTGCCTTCACCGTATTCAACACCATTCGGAATCTGGATGATGGAAATGCCTGAATGAAGCACTTCTTCCTTCGCGTCTTCCGTGCCGTGCGGGATCGCAATGAAATTCCCCATAAAAGTGGATGATGTTTCTTCACGTTCGAACATTTTTTCCACGTAGCCGTTTTTCACGTAACCGTTATCAATTAATGTCTGTCCCGCCAGGCGGATGGCATCCTCTTTTGAGTTCACTGTTTGGTTCAGTTTGATATTCGCTTTAGCCAATACTTCCATGATGAAAATCCCTCTTTCTGTTTGATTAGTTTTTAAGCTTTTCAATCAGTTCATCGTATTTCGGACTGTTTAAGAAATTATCAACCGAAATGTGCACCGCCTCCGGCCGCTTCGCTTTCGCGCGGTCAGTCAGGTCCTTATGCGTAATGACGATATCCGCGTCATTCGGAAGATTATTGATCGACGTATTTGTCACATCAATATCCAGCTCTGCTTTTTTCACTTTGTTTCTTAAAATGGAAGCGCCCATTGCGCTCGATCCCATACCCGCATCACACGCGAAGATAATGCGGCTGACTTGATCAGCGGAAATATCGGCTGCGCCGCTTTCCGGCTCTTCCTCTGTATCTGCCAATGCGGCCGCCGCTTCGCTTTTCCTGCCTTTCATTTCCTGCATTTTTTCCGCAGCGGCTGTCAGATCTTCTTCACCCGCTTTAGATGATTTCAGAATAAGCGCCGATACGATAAACGATACGGCGGCTGCAACGATGACACCCGCCAGCACACCGAGATAGCTTCCTTTCGGCGTCAGCGCTAAAATCGCGATGATGCTGCCCGGCGATGATGCTGCGACAAGTCCCGCGTTAAAAATCGAGAATGTGAGCAGTCCGCTCGCTCCTCCCGCGATCGCCGCGAGGATCAGCATCGGTTTCATTAAAATGTAAGGGAAATAGATTTCATGAATCCCCCCGAAGAAATGAATGATCGCCGCTCCCGGAGCCGTCGATTTTGAAGAGCCTTTTCCAAAGAACATGTATGCCAGTAAAATACCGAGTCCAGGCCCGGGGTTCGCTTCCACTAAGAACAGAATGGATTTACCCACTTTTGCGGCCTGCTCGATTCCGATCGGACTTAAAATGCCGTGGTTGATCGCGTTATTGAGGAACAGGACTTTCGCCGGTTCAACGAAAACGCTTGCAATCGGCAGCAAATTCGCATGGACAATGACTTCCACACCCGCCGCCAGCAATTTGTTAAGAGACAGGACGACCGGGCCGATCGCATAAAATGCGATAATTGTCAGCACAGCGCCGATAATTCCCGCCGTGAAGTTGTTGATCAGCATTTCAAAACCCTGTCTGACTTTATCTTTAAATAAACGGTCTACTTGTTTAATGAGATAACCGCCCAAAGGCCCCATAATCATTGCGCCTAAGAACATCGGAATGTCTGCTCCGACAATGACTCCGATGGCGGCCGTCGCCCCGACGACTCCCCCGCGATGATCGTAAATCATTTTTCCGCCCGTATATGCGATTAAAAGCGGCAGAAGATACGTAATCATCGGGCTTACCAATGTATTCAGCTGCGGATTCGGAAACCATCCCTTAGGAATAAACAGCGCGGTGATAATTCCCCACGCAATAAATGCGCCGATATTCGGCATGATCATACCGCTTAAATAACTGCCGAACCGCTGTATCTTCACTTTCATGCCAGCTTGCTGTTCTTGCTGCATGTCAATTCCCTCCCTGTTTGCTCGCCTTAAGATGAAAATAAATAAGACACGGGGTTTCTTTCTCCCCTGTGTCTTCATCATAAAACGCTTACAATACTCATTCAACGAAAAGTAAAGAGGAGTTTGGCACATAGAGTGTGACAAATCCTTAACTAAAAAAAAGACACCTCATAACAAGGTGTCTTACCGCTTTCTGTATATAATGTGTCCTTTTGTAACGACGAGTTTCGCAATGAGCCGCTCACTGACAATGAACACCGGATATGCGCATACGAGCGCGAAAATGGCGGCCGGCACATACCGCGCCGCCGGAAACATCGGCATGACAGCGATTCGGGCCATCTGCACAAGATAAATCAAAAGGACCGTTATCGCAATGGCAACAGCCATAATCGGAGCTGATACTTTATATTCACGCAATTTCACATGGCAGTGCCCGCAATCAAACTGGCACGGGATTATGGATGATCTGACCATGTCGCCTGTAATCGGCTTGCCGCAGTTCGGGCAGGTCGTTTCTTTCATGTTTATTCCTCCATTCAACTCTTCTATTATAACAGACTCTGTCTCCGCGTTTTACATTTGTGATTGTTCAACATGTTTTCACATATTTTATCATCAGGCTCTTGTACACATTTGTGAAAACATCTACTCTTAGAAGGAGGTTCATCACTCATTTGCATAAAAAGGAGGATGCAGAATTGCTTCCGATTCACAGACAGCAAACATTGCTTGAATGGCTGAAAGAGGAGGGCCCGCTGAAAATCTCTGACATCAGCGAGAGATTCGGCGTTTCCGAGATGACCGTGTACAGAGACGTCAATCAGCTGGCGGATGCAAACCGGATTATCCGGACCCCCGGCGGCATTACGCTCCCGCCCGCTTCAGAACAAAGCGCCAATCAATGCGGCTATTGCCTGCGGCCGATTCAGCATTCATATTCTGTTCAGCTTATTACCGTTTCACAAGCCGTTGAGCAGATGTGCTGCATTCATTGCGCGATTTTGCGGTATGAGGATAAAAAGGAAGAAGTGTCCCACGTCATTTGTAAGGATTTCCTTCTCCAAACGACGCTGACAGCCGCTTCTGCATACTTTTTAGTTCATGCCGACATTGACCTTCATTGCTGCCGGCCTCAGGCGATTCCTTTCTCAACGCTTGATTACGCGGAACGGTTTCAAAAAGGCTTCGGCGGGGTCATTTGCACTTTTGACAAGGCGGCGGACATCATCTTACACGACAGGCAGAAAGGATGCACCTGCAGCAAGACATAACAACAACCAACCGGAAGGCGGTGTCACCAGCCATGAGACAGAACAAACGCTGGCTCATCTTTTTGCTGTTCCTTGTTTTGATTCCGAAAACAAGCTTCGCCCACGCCTACATCACAAACTCAAATCCGGGTGAGAACAGCGAATTAAAACAAGCGCCAAAGCAGATTGAAATTGAGTTTAATGAACAGATTGAAGAAGGCTTCCACTCCATTAAGGTCTATAATTCATCCGGCGAACGGGTCGATGCGGGCAAAACGGTGATTCAAAAAAATGATTCCCGCATCATGACCGCGGCTTTGAAAAAAAATCTGCCGCATGATATTTACAGAGCGGAATGGAACGCGGTGTCAGCTGACGGACACCCGGTATCCGGCGTCATTCCTTTCAGTATCGGGAAAGCCGGCGGAGGCCTTCAGGAGAAAACATCATCGGAAGCGCCGCTTCACCCCGAAGCGGCCATCGACCGCGGTATTTTGTACACCGCTCTCTCCCTGTTTATCGGCACGGCCTTTTTCCATCTGTTTTGGTTCAGAAAAAATGAAAGTTCATCAAAAAACAGCCGAACCGTAAAGCTGCTCGTTATCTCTTTATGTTTAATGGGACTCGCGCTTGTCTGCCAGCTCCCGATCCAGACGAAAGAAAACGCGGGCGGCGCTTGGAGCGCCGCGTTTCAGCCGGACTATGTAAAAGAAACGCTTCTGAAAACGGCCGGCGGGTATGTCTGGATGATCCAGATCAGCTTATTTATCCTGCTTGCTGTGTCCATGATCCCGCTGTTGAAGAAGAAAGCATTTCGGTCATTTGCGTACTGGACGGCGCCGCTATTGTTCTTTTTCGCTTCGCTTTTGGCAAAAGCATTTGCCGGACATGCGGCGGTCATTGACGAAAAAGCGGTCGGCATCACAATGGACTTTCTCCATTTATCAGCCGCGTCTGTATGGACGGGCGGTATAGCCGCGCTTGTGCTGCTTCTTTCATCAGAGTGGAGAAACACCGATAAAACCATCGCCTGGGAAACGGTCAGACGGTTCTCCCCTTGGGCATTCGCCTCTGTCGGCGTGCTTTTATTTTCAGGTGTGCTGAACGGATTTTTCATTATCCGTTCGTTTGATTCACTCTTTCACACCGCTTACGGCAAGACGCTTCTTTTGAAAATCGGACTGTTTGTCATCATGCTTGCTCTCGGCGCCATTCACGTATGGATGACAAAACTCCGCAGAAACAAAAGCATCAGCGGCACAATAAAGGCCGAATGGGTAATAGGGATTGCGGTGTTATTTACAACCGCCGTCTTCACAAGCCTGCCCAGCCCGCCGCCGCCTGCGCCATTGCCTTTTAACGGCTCAGACATGATCGGAAACGGGGAAACCCTGTCCTTGCACATAACGCCGAACCAGCCGGGTAAAAATGAATTTCAAGTCATTGTCACCGATCACAACGGCAGCCTTGTGAAAGACATTCAGCAATTTACGGTGACGGTTTATCAGACGGGCTTCAGCGGCAAACAGCATGAAAGCACCTTTGATTTGAAAAAAACGAAGGAAGGCACATTCGAAGCCGCCAATATGTCCATCACCGAAAAGGGAAACTGGAAGATCAAAGTCCACGGACTGACAAACGACTTTAATGAAATCAATCAAATATTCTCAACCACAAACTAAGGAGTGTATCTCATGTTGAAAAAAAAGGCTTTAGTATTCATGTCTGCCATAACCCTGTCACTCATCGGTTTTACGGCAACAGCAAGCGCCCACGTCTCAGTCAAACCCGCGGAATCCGCGGCGGGTTCCTGGGAAACGTACACGATGAAAGTGCCTGTGGAAAAAAATGAGCCGACAACGAAAGTCGTGCTGAAAATGCCTGCGGGCGTTGAATTTCAGCAGTACCAGCCGATTCCGGGCTGGAAAACGTCCGTATCAAAGCATGATGACAAAGCGGTCTCCGTCACTTGGGAAGCGAAGAACGGCGGCATTCAGCCCGGCCAATTCCAGCAGTTCACATTTGTTGCGAAAAACCCTGAAAAGACCGGGGATGCCGCTTGGGACGCCTACCAATATTACAAAGACGGCAGCATTGTAGAATGGACGGGTGATGAAAAAGCTGACACGCCTCACTCGATTACGAAAATCACAAAAGCGGCCAACGTGACGGATGCGCACGGAGCTGAACAGTCAAAAGAAGAAAGCAAATCCGGCGTATCAGCGCTTGATATCGCGGCCATCGTTCTGTCAGCTGCGGCGATTATCCTTTCCATCGCGGCGCTTGTTAAGAAAAAACGCGCATAAAGCAAAAAGCGATCCGGCTCATAAGAGCTGCGATCGCTTTTTTTCTTATCCGCGGCCTGCCTGGAATGACGGATATTGTGTCATTCCGCCGTCAGCAAACAGCGTAATGCCGGTCACGTAGCTTGATTCCTTTGAAGCAAGCCAGACGGCGACAGCCGCGATTTCTTCCGGCTCACCGATATACCCCATCGGAATCATGCTTTCCACATCTTTTTTCTGAACGGGATCCGCAAACTTTTCCGCATTGATCGGCGTATTGATGGCGCCCGGCCCGATATTGTTAACACGGATGCGCTTCGGCGCGTACTCAAGCGCCAATGTTTCCGTCATTAATTTAATGCCGCCTTTACTTGCCGCATAGTGGACAAACAGCGGCCACGGAATCATTTCATGTACGCTCGACATGTTAATGACGTTTCCTTGAATATCATTCTCTACGTAATATTTAATGGCTTCGCGGCATCCCAGAAAAGCGCCGGTCAGGTTGGTGTTGATGACTTTGTTCCAGTCTTTTAGCGGCATTTTATGCGACTCGACCGGATTTTCCATGCCGGCGTTGTTGATCATGATATCTAATGTGCCGAATTCCTTGACCGCGGTCTGCACAATGTTTTTGACATCCTCTTCTTTTGTAACGTCACCTTGAATAATGACCGCTTCGCCGCCCGCTTTTTGAACTTCTTCTTTTACGGTTTGAGCCTCTTTTTCATTACTGTAGTAGTTAATCACGACTTTCGCCTGCTCCTGCCCGAAGCGGATCGCCATCGCTCTTCCTAATCCTGATGATGCTCCTGTAATGGCAACGACTTTTCCTTTTAGATCCGTGTACATGTTCAAACCTCCTGCATTTGTTATGAATTTGATTTCGCAACGCCTAAGAATACCGCGGCCACGATGATCAGGATAATCCCGATCGCAATGGCGACCAGCTGACGCTTCGTTTTGCTCTCACGGAGAATGAAGATTCCGCCGAGCGTGCTGATGACGATTCCCATTTGAGACAGAGAAAAGCTTGTCGCGACACCGACGCGCGGCTGTGAGATGAACAGAAACATATTCCCGAGCGCCCAGATGATTCCCGGCAGAATGTTCCTGAGGGCGTACTTATTAAACGGTTTGTGCTTGTACGTCAGCAGCAGCCCGCCAATTACCATCCCGATCGCCTGCGGCAGAAGCGCTGACCAGCCGGATACTCCGAACAGCCGGGCCACGACGACATATACCAAATAACCGAGCGTGGAAATAAGCAGGATGACAATGCCTTTTTTTAAGTTTCCCGGTTCTCCGTCCGCCCGCCCCTTTTTATCTTCTAAAGATGTGAGCACAATACCGACGATGATAAAAATAAGGGCGAGAATACCCAGTGTAATCGCGATAGGAGTTGACCATTCCTTGAATACGATCACGCCGAATAAAGAAGTCGAGACGAGCTGCATTCCCGTCGAAATCGGCATGGTTTTCGAAACGCCCATCAGCTGTATGCTTTTCAGCTGATTGCTTTGGCCGAGCGACCAAAACAGCCCCGATACGATGCCGACAATAAAGATCCGCACAGACAGCACCGGGTGGACAAACAGATATAACACAAACGAAACGATGAGCGCCCCGATTGTCGTTCCCAGTGTCTGACTGTAAGGCCCGCCGCCTAATTTGACGTTAAATAACACGATGCTCCCCCAGAACAAAGCCGGGAGAAGAGCCAGTAATATATCCATGATGGCGACCTTCTTTCAATCGTATTTGCTGTTATTTTGTCTGGAATCGAACCGATTATTCCCATGAGATCAAAAAAGCCTGCCGGCGATTTCACCGGCAGACTGCTCAATTAAAAAAGCCCCCGCTTAGAAGCAGGGGCTCTCTTTCAGCTATTAAAGTCCGATTGACATGTATTTGGTTTCGAGATACGGCTCAATGCCTTCCGTACCGCCTTCTCGGCCGATGCCGCTTTCTTTCATTCCGCCGAACGGCGCTTGAACCGCGGACGGACCGCCGTCGTTCCAGCCGATGATGCCGTATTCAAGCTGTTCAGAAATATAGATGCCGCGGCGGTAGTTTTCTGTGAAGAAATAAGCCGCAAGCCCGAACGGCGTATCGTTCGCAAGCTTGATCGCTTCATCGATATCTGAGAACGTAACGATCGGCGCAACCGGACCGAATGTTTCTTCATGCATGATGTTCATGGATGTGTCTACATTTGACAGCACGGTCGGCGTAACGAAATAGCATCCTTTTTCATCGTTTTGGTCATACGTTCCGCCCGTCAGCACTTTCGCGCCTTTTTCCACGGCGTCATTAATTTGGCCGACGATTTTATCGAAGCCTTTTTTGTTGATGACGGGACCAACGTTTACGCCTTTTTCAAGACCGTTTCCGACTTTGAGTTTCGCAGCTTCTTCACTCAGTTTTTTCGCAAACTCGTCTTTCACGGATTCGTGAACGATCAGGCGGTTCGCACAGACGCAGGTTTGGCCGGCATTTCTGAATTTAGAGGCCATTGTTTGGGCTACCGCCAGATCAAGATCAGCGTCTTCATCCACGATCAGCGGCGCATGTCCGCCAAGCTCCATCGACATATGTTTGACGGTGTCGGCACTGTTTTTCATCAGGATTTTGCCGACAGGCGTTGAGCCGGTGAAAGTAATTTTGCGGATTTTCGGACTGCTGGTAAAGACGTTTCCGATTTCGGCTCCGTCACCGATCACCACTTGCAGCACGTCCTCCGGAATTCCCGCTTCAAATGCGAGACGCGCAAGGGCGTAAGCGGAAAGCGGCGTATCTTCCGCCGGCTTGATGATGAATGTACAGCCTGCCGCCAAAGCCGGCGCGGCTTTTCGGGTGATCATCGCATTCGGGAAATTCCACGGCGTGATCGCCGCTACCGGGCCGACCGCCTGACGGGTGACGACAATCCGTTTGCCCGTAGTCGGCGCAGGTACGGTTCTGCCGTAAATCCGTTTTGCTTCTTCGGCAAACCATTCAATATAGCCGGCGCCGTATAAAACTTCTCCGACCGCTTCTTCATACGGTTTACCGTTTTCCTTCGTAATTAATTCCGCAAGTTCTTCTTTATTTTCAACAATCAGCTCATACCATTTTTTCAAAAGGGAAGCACGTTCTCCCGCTGATGTTTTGGACCATGATTGAAACGCTTTGTGTGAACGTTCAATCGCTTTTTCAACATCTTCGGCCGTCTGCTGAGGGATGCTTTCGATCGCCTCTCCCGTTGCCGGGTTGTAAACTGTTAATTGTTCTGGCATATTGAACATTCCTTTCTCTGCTATAGTAAAACCATTGAATGCTTATTGATGTATCTCACACTCTCATGATAGCAGACCCATCCGCCGGCATTCCAATAATTGAACTCACAAAGCGGCTTCGATAATGGAAAGGCCTTCTTTGAGCTGTTCATCCGTCACGACAAGCGGCGTCAGAAATCTGATAATGTTGCCGTTAATGCCTGCCGTCAATAGCAGCAGCCCATTCTCATTCGCCGCTTTTGCGACAGCCGCGGCTTTTGCTTTGTCCGGTTCTCGCGTGTCCGGATCTTTGACAATTTCGATGGCCGCCATCGCGCCGAGTCTGCGCACTTCTCCGATACAGGCATGCTCTTTTTTCCATTCGAGCGCCTGATGCTCAATGATGCGGCCGATCTCCTCGGAGCGCTGATTAAGCCCTTCTTCTTCAATAATGTCCAAGACGGCAAGCGCAGCCGCACAGCCGAGAGGGCTTCCCGCATATGTGCCGCCAAGTTCCCCCGGCGCGGCGGCATCAAGCATTTCCGCCCGGCCGATGACGCCGCTCAGCGGCAATCCGGCCGCGAGTGATTTAGATACGGTAATCAAATCAGGAACGGCTCCGAAATGCTCGATCGCAAAATACGTTCCCGTTCTGGCAAACCCGGTCTGAATCTCATCCGCCACAAAAACGATGCCGTGTTTTTTACAAAAAGCGGCGACGTGCTGCACGAAACGTTTTGAAGGAATGATAAAACCGCCTTCTCCCTGAACCGGTTCCATGACGACACAGGCCACGGTTTCCGGCGCAACTGCGGCGATAAAGAAATCATCAAAAGCGCTGATGATAAAGTCGTCATACTGCTCATTGCTCATGCCGGCCGGCTTTTGATAATAGTAAGGAAACGGCGCCTGATACACCTCTGAGGCAAACGGGCCGAATCCGAATTTATAAGGCTTTACCTTGCTCGTCATGCTCATCGTCATGTTCGTGCGGCCGTGAAACCCTCTTGTGAATGAGACGACAGCCTGGCGCTTCGTATATTTTCTGGCGATTTTCACGGCGTTTTCCACCGCTTCCGCTCCGGAGTTGAGAAAAATCGCTTTTTTCGCATGATCTCCCGGCGCAATGGCGCAGAGTTTTTCGGCCAGCTCAATATAAGACGGATACATCATGACGTTAAATCCCGGGTGAATGAGAGCCTCCGCCTGTTTCTTCACGGCCTCCACCACCTTCGGATGGGAATGGCCGACATTCAGCGTTCCGATCGCTCCGGCAAAATCAATGAATCGTCTGCCGTCCAAATCGTATAAAAGCGCCCCTTCGCCTTTTACCGCCATACTGCGGTTTCCGTTGCCGACCCCATTGGAAACAAATTGATCCCGTTTTTGCTGCCACTGGGCAGTTGTCACTTCAGATGATACTGTTTGACTCATAGATTTCATCCCCCTGCATTGTTTTCTTATCATTCTGACTTCTTTTTGGTATGATGAAAAGTACCAAAATCAATTTATCCATGGTATCAGAAAGGGGTCAGGGTCTGTATGCTGACAATTTCCATTGATCATTCGGAAACGGCGGATTATATCTATCAGCAGATCTACCAGCACGTAAAAGCGGCCGTTTTGAAGCGCAGCCTGATGCCTCACACAAAGGTGCCGTCTAAACGGGAGCTTGCCGAGACGCTGAAGGTCAGCGTGAATTCAGTGAATTCGGCTTATCAGCAGCTGCTTTCGGAAGGTTATTTATATGCAGTCGAAAGAAAAGGCTTTTTCGTTGAGGAAATTGATACGTTTTATCACGAAGAAGCGCCGTCGCTCTTATTGCCTGACGATTTGAGAGAACGGGAACCGGACAAAAGCGGCTGGATTTCGTTTTCACATATGAGCGTGGATACGGCTCATTTCCCCCTGAAAAGCTGGTTTCGCTGTGAGCAGAAAGCAGCCGCCCGTTCATTTCATACGCTTGGTGAACTCGTCCATCCGCAAGGCTTATATGAAGTCCGGGAAACAATCTCAAGGCTTATTTCTCTGACAAGGGGCGTCACATGCCGGCCGGAGCAAATCGTGCTCGGGGCGGGTACGCAAATGCTGATGCAGCTGCTGACGGAACTGCTGCCAAAAGACGCGCTGTACGCCATGGAGAACCCGGGATATATGAGGATGTACCGGCTGCTGCAAAACCTCGGGAAAAAGACGGCGACGGTCAGCCTTGATGAAAAAGGCATGTCTATGGCCGAAATCGAAAAGCAGCGGCCCTGTGTATTGATCACCACGCCGTCCCATCAATTTCCCTCAGGTGTGATCATGCCCGCTTCCCGGCGGATTCAGCTTTTAAACTGGGCCGCCGAACAGGACGGCCGCTTCATTATAGAAGATGACTATGACAGTGAATTTAAATATGACGCCGACACGATACCGGCGCTTCAAAGCCTTGACCGGTTTCAAAACGTCATCTACATGGGGACCTTTTCAAAATCCCTTTTCCCCGGCCTGCGCATCAGCTACATGGTTCTGCCGCCCGGACTTTTGCGGGCGTTCAAAGAAAGAACGTATGACCTGCATACGTGCAGCACGCTTGGCCAGCTGGCGCTTAAAGAATTTATCGATTCAGGTGAATATCAGAAACATATTAAGAAGATGAAGCAGCATTATAAGAACATGCGTGAGCGTCTCATTTCGGCCCTGGAAGAAACATTCGGAGAAAGAATCAATGTAAAGGGCGCCAATGCGGGCCTTCATTTTGTCATTGAGTTTGACTGCCCCCGTTCAGAAAAAGAGATATTGGCACGGGCGGATGCGGAACAGCTCGACCTGTTTGCGATGAGCCGGTTCCGCCTGAAAGCGGGCGGCGAATCAAACAAACCTCAGCTCATCCTGGGATTCGCCCGTCTGAAGGAGAAAGAGATTCAAGAAGGCGTTACAAGGCTGTACCGGGCGGTTTTCGGCGCATAAAAAAACCCCCGGAATTCGGGGATTTAGTTACCAGCGGTCCGGCTCTGTCTGTAAAATCGCCTCCAGCAGGCCGGGAAACGCCTCTTGTAAATCATCTTTGCGCAGGGAATAATAACGGTGCTTTCCGTCTATGCGCACTTGGGCGACCCCCGCCTCCCGCAGCACTTTGAAGTGATGGGACAGCGTTGATTTGGCGACCCGGACATCAGCACATGTGCTGCACGTTTTTTCTGTTGTTTCCGCCAACTGTTTGACCAGCTCTAAACGGAGCGGATCACTCAGAGCATGAAGAACCTTTGTCAGCTGTAAGCGGGCGGTTTCAGGATGGTTTGGAATGTTCATGAGTCAAATGTAACACATATAAGCGGCGGGTGACAATTTAGGCCGTAAGGGTTTTTTCTTTACCTTGCGCGGCGATACATGTTACAGTTAGTTCGATAATATTCGAACTATAACAAATAAACCCAATCAGGAGGAATAACAATGATCGTTTTACAGGCCTACATGAAAGTAAAAGCGGATAAACGCGAGGAATTTTTAGGAGAAGCGCAATCACTTGTTCAGCATTCACGCGCGGAAGAAGGAAATGTGCAATACGACCTTTTCGAAAAGATCGGTGAGGAAAATACTTTCGTCATGCTTGAGCAATGGAAAGATGAAGAAGCGATGAAATCCCACAACGCCACTGACCATTTCCAAGGATTCGTGGCAAAAGCCAAAGACCTGCTGAGTGCGCCGCTTGATGTCGTACGCACAGAGCTATCAGAGTAACGAAAGGATGAATGACATGAACGAAGTCCTTCAAATATTAACAGACCACCGTTCCATCCGGAGCTACACCGATGAGCCCGTATCAGATGAACAGCTGGATCTTATCATCCAAGCGGCTCAAGCAGCGCCGACCTCCATTAACGGCCAGCAATTTACCGTTATTGCGGTGAAGGATAAAGAACGAAAGAAAAAAATATCCGAATTGGCTGGCGGCCAGCCGTGGATTGACCAAGCGCCGGTTTTCTTATTATTCTGCGCTGATTTTAACCGTGCCAAAATTGCGCTTGAAGAATATAATGATACACCGCTTGAGGTAACGAACGGTTTAGAGTCCGTTCTTGTCGGAGCCGTTGATGTCGGGATTGCGCTCGGTACGGCAACAGCTGCGGCTGAATCAATGGGACTCGGCACTGTGCCGATCGGCGCCGTGCGCGGCAAGCCGGATGAACTGATTGAATTGCTGAAACTTCCGAAATACGTTTTCCCGGTTTCCGGTCTCGTCATCGGCCATCCGGCAGACCGCTCCGCGAAAAAACCGCGTCTGCCGCAAGCAGCCGTTCTTCATCATGAAACGTATCAAGAGGAAGGTTTAAGAACACATATTGAGGCCTATGACAAGCAGATGTCCGAATACATGCAAAACCGCACCGGCGGACAGGAAACAAGAAACTGGTCACAAGGCATCACCTCCTACTATAAACAGCTTTATTATCCTCACATTCGTGAAATGCTTGAAAAACAAGGGTTTAAGACGGATAAATAAGCGCATCAGCCTGCCGGAAACACTCCGGCAGGCTTTTTCTTTTTCGCAAACAAAAGCGTTGACACTGTGTAAAAATTTTTGTTAATATTTTCATCATATACTCATTGGTTTTCTGTGAACCGATGGGTTTTCTATTGTGACGAAAGAAGGAATCTGGGCTTATGAATGATAAGAAAACGGATATTCTGCTGGCGGCAAGAAAGCTTTTTTCTGAGAAAAGTTTTTCGTCGGTTTCGATGCAGGCGATTGCCGAGGAGTGCAAAGTCTCCAAAGCATCTTTATATAAGCTGTTTGAATCAAAGGAAGATCTGCTCTTGGAGCTGCTTGATTTTAACCAGAAACAGATGGTAGCGGCTGCCTCATTATTAAATGAAGAAACAAGCCTGTCCCCTGAAGAACGGTTTGCCAAAAAACTGATGGCTGAGCTTGAGGGTTTCAGGCGCAATCAGCAGTTCTTTAACATGCTGATGTACGGAAGCCCTTCCTCTATTAATGAACGGGTAAAACGGCATATTCACAGGGCCCGCTCCATCTTTATCTGCTGGCATCGAGATTCACTGATTCAGACGTACGGCGAAGAGATCATTCCTTATGTATGGGAGCTGGTTATTGTCCTTCAGGGGCTTTTGAGAGAATGCATCACGCTGATTAAGCTGGAAAAAGAACCGCTCGCCCTGGAGCCGCTCACGGAGTTTATCATCCGCCACCTCAATCTCATCGTTGAAAACAGGAAAACCGAAACCGCTTTGCCTCAGGAGATGATTGACCTTTATATCGCCTCCGCTTCCTCATTTGAGCCGAAAGGCAAAACCGTATTGCTGGCTGAAAGCCTGAAAGAGCTGAAAGAAGCCGTCTCAGCTCTTCCGGAGGAAAAATACGATGCCGCAGGGCTCGCCTCCGCGGCATCCATGCTGGAGAAAGAATCAGCGGACAAACAGCCGCGGGATTTCCTCTTAAAAGCGCTCATCGGTTATTTGGAACAGGCCGGACCGCTGCACCAGCCGCTTGCAGCCGTTAAAACATTGCTCAAACTATAAAGAAAGAAGGAATCAGCTTGAATAAGAGTATTGAAACTGCACCATACAACCGCTCTGTCATTGTCGGGATTCTTTTGGCGGGAGCGTTCGTCGCCATTTTGAACCAGACACTGCTTATCACGGCGCTGCCTCATATTATGAATGACTTCAATATAGACGCCAACAAAGCGCAATGGCTGACAACGTCGTTTATGCTGACAAACGGGATTTTGATTCCGATTTCCGCATTTTTAATAGAGAAATTCACCAGCCGCACCCTCTTGATTTCCGCCATGAGTATTTTCACAGCGGGCACCATTGTCGGCGCATTCGCCCCGAACTTTCCGGTATTATTAACGGCCCGGATTATCCAGGCGGCCGGTGCCGGAATTATGCTGCCGCTCATGCAGACGGTATTTCTCACGATTTTCCCAATGGAAAAACGCGGCCGCGCGATGGGAATGGTCGGCTTGGTTATTTCGTTCGCGCCGGCGATCGGCCCGACGCTTTCCGGATGGGCGGTCGAAGCATTCTCTTGGCGGTCTTTGTTTTATATTATCTTTCCGATCGCAGTCATCGATTTGCTTTTAGCAATTATTCTGATGAAAAACGTCACGACATTACGAAAAACACAGATTGATATTTTATCCGTGATCTTATCGACACTCGGATTCGGCGGTCTGCTTTACGGTTTCTCAAGCGCCGGCTCATCAGGATGGACCAGTACTGAAGTGCTGACCTCGCTGCTTGTCGGAGCGGTCGCGCTGATTTTCTTTATCGCAAGACAGATCAAGCTCAAAAAACCGATGCTGGAATTCCGCGTGTTTTCCTTCGGGATTTTCAGCCTGACCACCCTGCTCGGCACGCTTGTTTTCGCGCTGCTGATCGGTACGGAAACCATTCTTCCGCTCTACACGCAAAAGGTCCGCGGCGTATCCGCGTTTGATACCGGATTAATGCTTTTGCCGGGCGCAATTGTGATGGGAATGATGTCTCCGTTTATCGGCCGGATTTTTGATAAAATCGGCGGAAAGGGCCTTGCGATGACCGGATTCTTCATTATCCTGCTCACGTCCCTGCCGTTTATGAATCTGACAGACTCGACTTCTCTCATTTGGATTGTCGTCGTTTACACCGCGCGGCTTTTAGGAACAGCCATGATTATGATGCCGGTGACGACAGCGGGAATCAACGCCCTGCCGCGCCACTTAATCCCGCACGGAACAGCCATGAACAATACCGTCCGCCAAGTCGGCGGTTCTATCGGTACGGCGCTGCTTGTTTCCGTTATGAGCAGCCAGGCCGCGCACGCAAATGCGTCGTCTCCGGCAAACGCCGCCCTGCACGGCATGAATGCGGCATTTGTCGTAGCTGCCTGCATCGCGCTGGCCGGATTCCTGCTATCTTTTACTTTGAAGAAAAAACCAAGTCAGCCCGAGCAGCAGCAGGCCGTCACGCGCTAAACGAAAAAGAACCCGATCACTTGTGTGACCGGGTTCTTTTTTACTTCTCAATTCCGTTTTTTACTTCTTTCACCATTTGCGCCATGGATTCCAGGCCGCCTCCTGATAAGTACCATGTAGCTGAGTCAAGGTATACAACATGGTTGTTTTTCACGGCTTTCACCGATTTCACATAATCATTTTCAACCACTTGTTTTGTTGAAGATTTTGAGCCGATCGCTGTTCCGCGGTCAACGACAAACAAGTAATCAGGGTTTGTTTTGGCGATATATTCATAGGAAATGCTTTGTCCGTGCAGTGATGCTTCGATGTTTTTGTCAGCCGGTTTGACGCCGAACACATCATGAATGAAGCCGTATCTTGATTTAGATCCGAACGCGCTGATTTTCCCGTCGTTCGCCATCACCACTAAACCGTTTTTATCCGTGCTGCTTGTCTTTTTCTTCAGATCAGCAATGGATTTGTCAATTTTCGCAAGCTTATCTTTCACTTCATTTTCTTTGTTGAAAATTTTGCCGATCACTTCGGTGTTATGCTTGAATCTGTCAACGTAGTTTGTATAGTCATCATCAAGATAAATCGTCGGCGCGATTTTTGAGAACTCTTTGTAAGAATCAGATTGTCTGTGAGCGATAATGATTAAATCCGGATCAATATCCGCGACTTTTTCGAAATCCGGTTCTTTTAAACCGCCTGTATTGGCGTATTTATCACTTTTGTATGAAGATAAGTATTTTGGAATGCTTTGTTTCGGAAGTCCCGCGACATGATCCTGTAAACCGAGTTCATCCATCGTATCCAGCATTCCGAAGTTGAATACGACGACTTTCTTCGGATTCTTCGGCACTTTGACTCCTTCTTTGTTCAGGTCATCCTTAATCGTGATTGTTTCTTTTGATTTGCCTGATGTTTTGTCCCCGTTTCCGTTTCCGCATGCAGAAACAACAAAAATCGTAACGAGCGCAATGAAAAGCAATGCGAATTTTTTCATGACTTTCACCTCATCTGGTTTTTAAGAAAAATACACACCGATCCGCTGACTGTCAATCTCTTGAATCGGGATGGTCATATCATAAATCTCTTCAAGCACAGAGGTTTCAATAATCTCCTCCGCCGGCCCTTCTTTGACGATCCGGCCGTTTTTCAAAGCAACGATATGGTCTGAATATACTGATGCGAAGTTGATATCGTGAATCACTACGACGACCGTTTTTCCGAAGTCTTCCACAAGCCGCTTCAACAGCTTCATCATTTCAACGGAATGCTTCATATCTAAATTGTTCAGCGGCTCATCGAGAAAAATATAGTCGGTATCCTGAGCGATGATCATCGCGATAAACGCCCTCTGGCACTGTCCTCCGCTGAGCTGATCGAGATATTTATCCTTTAAGTCATCAAGCTTCATATAACTGAGTGCCTGGTTGATATGCACCCAATCCTCATCCGTCAGTTTTCCTTGAGAATAAGGAAATCGTCCGAAGCTGACCAGGTCTTTAATCGTCAGCCTGATATTGATTTGATTTGTCTGTTTCAGGATGCTGATTTTTTTCGCCAGATCATTGCTTTTGCAAGACCCGATCTCTTGTCCGTCAACCGTGATTTCTCCGGAATCCGTCTTAATCAGCCGGCTCATGATAGACAGCAGCGTGCTTTTTCCCGCGCCGTTCGGACCGATAAACGAGGTGAGCCTGCCCTTTTGAATGGAAAGAGACGTTTTCTCAAGGACGACTTTCCCGCCGTATTGTTTGCTTACATTTTTGACCTCTACCATGATTTATTCTCCTTTAACAGCAAATAGATGAAATAAATCCCGCCGGCAAAATTAATGATGACGCTCAGCGTTGTGGAAAACGTGAACACTTTCTCCACGACGAACTGGCCTCCGACAAGCGCAACAATGCTGATCAGAACAGAACCCGCAATTAAATACGTGTGCCTGTAGGTTTTTAAAAACTCTCTCGCCAGATTGACGACAAGCAGCCCTAAAAACATGATCGGCCCGACAAGAGCCGTAGAGACGGACACAAGTATAGCGACGACAATGAGCATCTGTTTCACAAGCTTATCGTAATCAATCCCAAGGTTGACGGCGTGTTCCCGGCCGAGCGACAGCACGTCAAAGAACCGCGTGAACCGCCAGACATAAATGCCTGTCAGAAGAAAGACAGCACCGGCGAATCCTAAAAGATCGGTGTTGATATTGTTAAAGCTGGCAAACATTTTGTCCTGAACAACCTGGAACTCATTCGGATCAATCAGCATCTGCATAAACGATGACAGACTGTTGAACAGCGTGCCGAACACGACGCCGACAAGCAGAAGGAAAAACACGTTCCGCCCCTCGCCTTTAAACATGAGCTGATACAAAACGAGTGACAAGAGCACCATCAGCCCGACGGAGATGACGAAATTAAGGTTTTTGTTCATCATGACGATATTCATTGAACCGAACAGGAACACGATGACGGTCTGAATGAGCATATACAGGGAATCGAGGCCTAAAATGCCCGGTGTCAGTATGCGGTTATTTGTAATCGTCTGGAAGATGACCGTTGAAAATGCGATCGCTCCTCCGGTGAGCATCATGGCAAGCACTTTGAAGCATCGTCTCGGCAGGGAGTATTCCCAATTGCCCAATCCGTAGAACAGAAAGAATCCGATACATATAATGGCGAGCGCCGCCAGCAGCGTAATTTTTTTATTATGACTCATATGCTTTTCTCCTTAACAGCATATACAGGAAGATGCCGCTGCCGATCACACCGACCATCAGGCCGATGGAAATTTCGTACGGGAATATGATCACCCTTCCCAAAATGTCGCAAAACAGCACAAAAACAGCACCTAACAGAGCTGTGTGAGGCAGGCTGCTCCTCAGGTTGTCCCCTTTGTAGATCGACACCATATTCGGAATGATCAAACCGAGAAACGGCAGCATCCCGACGGTCAAAATCACAAGTGAAGCGATAAGCGACACAATGATCAGACCGATATTGACGACGCGTTTGTATTTCAGGCCGAGATTGACGGAAAAGCTCTCTCCCATTCCAGCCACCGTAAACTTATCCGCATACACATAAGCGATGATCACCAGCGGGATACTCAGGTATAAAAGCTCGTAGCGGCCTTTAACGACCAATGAGAAATCCCCCTGAAGCCAAGACGACAGGTTTTGGATCAGATCGTATTTATATGCGATAAACGTGGCGATTGAGCTGACGATATTCCCAAGCATTAAACCGACGAGAGGAATAAAAATCGCATCATTAAACTTGATTCTCTCGAGGATTTTCATGAAAAGGAAATTTCCCGCCAACGCGAAAATAAAAGCGATTGACATTTTCACAAGCGGACTCGCTGACGTAAAAAGCATTAATGAAATCAAAATTCCGAGCCTCGCCCAGTCCATCGTTCCCGCAGTCGTCGGCGATACAAATTTATTCCGGCTGATCTGCTGCATAATTAATCCGCAGATGCTCAGGCTCATGCCGGCAATAATAATGCTCGCCAGACGCGGCAGCCGGCTTTCAAATAATGTACTTGCCTGTTCTTTATTTAAATGAAAAATATCCAGCGGCGACAAATCTTCTACCCCGATAAAAATAGAAGTACACGCCAATACCGCCAGTAACAAAAGTAAGTAACGTAGCTTCATGCTGCCTCCCTGAACCCATCACAAACGGTATGACTCATTGCCAAACAACTCCCATATATCCCCACTCGTAATGATTATCATTATCAACGACAACTATAATCTTATCATCTTTCCAAGCGCAGTCAATACGGTTTTGCTTCAAAAGCGGTCATCCGCGGGCCGTACACTAAATTGTCTTACAATCAGTCTATCAATAATTTGCAGGATTTTCTATAACCTACATTTGGAGGCTTATCATTTTTCACACGTGATTACACGCTTTGAGGAAGCAAATCTGACAGAAAGCGGCTGAATTCCTCTCCATAAACACAAATGTACTCCCTACGAAGAAAAAATCCTTGATTTACATGTTCGAAAGAGAGATAATAAAAATTAAATTTGTGAGAAAATTTAAACATTAGGGGATGTAAATCATGAAAGTTGTAAAATTCGGAGGCAGCTCCCTAGCGTCAGGAGCCCAGCTTGAGAAAGTGTTTCAAATCGTGACGGCCGATCCCGCGCGGAAAGCCGTCGTCGTATCGGCGCCAGGAAAACGCTTCTCGAACGATACAAAGGTGACGGATCTGTTAATCCGCTGTGCGGAGCATTATTTGCAAAAAGGAGCAGCGCCCGAGCTTGCCGAAACGGTCATTGAGCGGTACGCCGCCATCGCGCGCGAGCTGGATCTGGATATCTCTATTATAGAAAGAATCCGCAGTGACTTATTCGCTCTCTTAAACAGCTGCAAAACCAATCCCGACCGGTATATGGATGCGGTGAAAGCGAGCGGCGAAGACAATAACGCGAAGCTGATCGCAGCCTACTTCCGCAGGCATGGCGTGAAAGCGGAATACGTAAACCCGAAAGAAGCGGGGCTGTTTGTGACTAATGAGCCCGGCAGCGCGCAGGTGCTTCCTGAGTCTTATGATCATTTATACCGTCTGAGAAACCGCGAAGGATTGATCATTTTTCCGGGATTTTTCGGATATACGAAGGAGCATGAGATTGTGACGTTTTCCCGGAGCGGTTCAGATATTACCGGCTCCATTCTCGCCAACGGCTTAAAAGCCGACCTGTATGAGAACTTTACCGATGTGGACGCCGTCTATTCCGTCAATCCGTCAATCGTGCCGCACCCTAAAGAAATTAACGAACTGACGTATCGGGAAATGCGTGAGCTCTCCTATGCCGGGTTTTCCGTTTTTCATGATGAAGCGCTTATTCCCGCATTTCGGGCCGGCATCCCCGTTCAGATTAAAAACACGAACAATCCCGATGCGAAAGGAACACGCGTCGTCAGCAGCCGTGACAATACGAACGGCCCGGTCATCGGCATCGCAAGCGACACGGGCTTTTGCAGCATTTACATAAGCAAATATTTAATGAACCGGGAAATCGGTTTCGGCCGCAAAGCCCTTCATATTTTGGAGGAAGAAGGATTGACGTATGAACACGTTCCATCCGGTATTGACGATATTACGATCATCCTTCGGCACAATCAGATGGACTCGGAACTGGAACAGAAGCTCGTCACCCGTCTGAAGCAGGAACTTCAAGCAGATGAAGTCACTGTCAGGCACAATCTGGCGCTGATTATGGTCGTCGGGGAAGCGATGCGTCATAATGTCGGCACAACCGCCAGGGCTTCCAAAGCGCTGTCGGGAGCCGGCGTCAACATCGAGATGATCAATCAGGGGTCATCGGAAGTCAGTATGATGTTCGGAGTGAAAGAAGAACAGGAAAAACACGCGGTGCGGGCACTGTATGACGAATTTTTCGCCGGGGTCTTACTCTCATAGGAAACAGCCTCTTTTTTCTCTTGTCCACTAATATCCCTTACAGAACAGCTTCTTTTACATATTGTATGGTATAGACAATATGGAGGTGAAGCAAATGATGGGATACTCAGGTGGCGGAATCAGCTCTTTCGCTTTGATCGTTGTTTTATTTATCCTGTTAGTAATTGTAGGTACTGCCTTCGTCGGCGGTTACTAAACATCACTCCGTCTATATGAAGGCGCTGCGGGTTTTGACCTGCGGCGTTTTCTTTTTGTTTTCCGCCGCTGCCCAAATCCGGACACACAAAAAAGACTGCCGCGATCATTCTCAGGCAGTCTTTTCCTTTGTTCAGTTATTTTCTTCTCACGTCATTCCTCTTTCAGCCACATGGAATTCAGCCTGATCTGTCTGGCTTACACCTGCAGCTGTAAAAATCGCGGCGGCTGCTAAACAAATAACAAACCATTTAGATTTCAATTTCATACAAACCCTCACTCCTTTGTATTTGTTTCCTTGCCTCTTCGACTTTCAGAAAATAGTCAGAAGAAATTTTAAAGCAATTTTGTTCATAGTAATATTTAGCTGCTTCTAGTGCTAAATCCTCTATATCGGCGTATAAATTTTTATCTTCGAGGTAACGGAAACATGCGCTGATTTTTTCCTCATCCGGTTTCGCCTGATACAGAGCCTGCAGCCATTCGAATTTTACCGTGTAAACGGGATCGTCTGTTTCTTTAGCATATTCATATCCCCGCTTGTGATATTCCGATGCTTTATCTTTTTTTCCGAGTTTAAAGTAAATAAGTGTGATTAGAAAATATGCCTGAGGGAGAGAATTGACGATTCTTTGTGATTCAAATGTATCAACTGCCCGTTCAAAGTACGGTATGGCTTCATCGATGCGGTTCTGATTGTAGTAGCACAGTCCGAGGTTATACAGCGCCCTCCCGACAAGCTGCGCTTTTTGTTCTTTTTCGGCCATTTGCAGAGCGTGCTGAAAATGTTTGGCCGCCTGTTCAAAACGTCTTTCATCCATTAAATTGACGCCGAATACAAAATGGCATTGAATGATCCGGACGTTGTATGTGTCCTGCTCTACGTAAATTTCATAAGCGTTTTTTATATGTATCAAAGAAAAATACGTTTGTTTCATATGATAATAAGCTTCGGCCACTTTAAAATAAAACTCCGCCCGCTCCACGTGGTCCGATACGAAGGCCAGTTTTTTCTCAGCCTGTTTATAATACGTAATCGCTGATATAAATTCTCTTTTATCAAATTCAAACATGCCTTTGAAAAAGTTGACGTAATAATCGAGAAGCCCTTTGAGCCCGGCCTGGCTGTTATCTATGTTATCGAGAATTTCCGACAGGGTCGGCTGGTCTTCTATTTTCAATTTCTCCAGCGGCTCCAAATAGTCCAGCATCAGCTGATGGCGAAATTCCATGAGGGAATAATAAAGTACTAAGTTCGAATCAGGCTCCATATGGTCAAGCTCTTGTTTGATCTCGGCCTTCAAGATCTCTGCATCCGGCACGCTGAATGTTCTTATGTATCGGTACCACTCGTTAATCTTCTGCCCGACTGCTGAAGAAGGAATTAACCCGCTCTTCATTCCTTCACCCTCCCCATCCAAGACCTGTTTACCAGTTATTTTATCACGTTTCCGTGTCTTTCCATCCCGAAAAACACGCAAACTTTGTTTCGACAGAGCGCAATTTTTTTGAAGGGAAGATAAAACAGCCGACAGCCAAACAGGACTGCCGGTTTCAAGATTATTCATTTTTCGTGTTCAGCGGAAGGCGGATTGTAAAGGTTGTGCCTTGTCCCTTTTCGCTGTTAATGTCTATCGTGCCTTTGTGCAGTTCGACGAGCTGCTTCACGATGGACAGGCCGAGACCGTATTCACCGTATGCCGTATTCGTTCGTGACACGTCCGCCTTATAAAACCGCTCCCATATATGCTCGATTTCTTCTTTGGAAATACCGATTCCGGTGTCTTCAATTTCAATAATCGTTTCCTTATAGCCTTCATAGCCGCGCAGCGTAATGTCTCCGTTTTGCGTAAATTGAATGCTGTTTTTCGTAATGTTGACGAGAATCTGGATCAGCCTGTCATAATCGGCGAACACTTTGACGCCGGCCTCCACTTGAATCCGGAGCCGATTTTGTTTTTCCTCCGCTTGCTGATTGAGATGCTCTTTAATAATTTCAAACACTTCGATGAGCGGCAGACTCAGCTTGTCCAGCTTGATTTGCTGAGATCTGATTTTTTCATAATCCAAGTTTTCCTTCACGAGCCTGAGCATCCGCTTCGTCTCTTCACTGATCAGAGAGAAGCATTTCTCTTTATCTTTTTCGGGAATGGTGTTGCTGTTGAGTCCCTCCACAAGTCCGTTAATGGTCGTCAATGGCGTTCTCAGTTCATGAGAAACATCGGCGATAAATTGGCGCCTCCGCTTTTCAAGGCGGTCAATCTGTTCTCGCGATTGCTTCAGATTATGGGCCATCGTATTGAAATCGGACGCCAGCATGCCGATTTCATCACCGCCGCTGTTCTTAAGCGATATATCGTAATCACCGGACGCCACTTTTCCGGTCGCATCCCGCAATGTCTGAATCCGTTTGACGTGTAATTTAGATAGAAGCCAGCTTAACAGTATCGTGATGATAAGGGTGCTGATGATCGCGTAAAACATATAACGGTTGACCTGGCTGATCATCTGCTCGACCCCTCTGACGGGAGACACGAGCAGCACCGCGCCTTTAAATTGATCGTTGATAAAAAGCGGCTTTGCGACAAGCGAGACTTCTAAGCCTTCCGTATTAAAACGGTTCATCTCCGCTCTGATCTGAACGGTTTTGCCTTGCTTCAGCATGTGCCACTCTTTATTTTTGAGCTTCTCACGCGGCGGCATATCATCAGGAAAAAAGTAAGGCCGCTGATGTTCATCAAAAATAATAAACCGGGTCTCGCGCGTTTTTAACATGTCCTGATAGGGATACAAACGGCGCAGATCAAGATCGCGGCCGTTCAGCTCACTTGTGATCTGTTGGGCATAGGATGACAGCTCATCCACTTTGTTTTGATACGCAAAATCTTTCACAAAATGCGAAAACAGGGAAATGATGATGAAAAAGGCCAAAATCAAGATGCTGACATGGCTCAGCAGCAGCTGATATAAGTATTTAATCCTCATCAAATTTGTATCCTACCCCCCACACAGTGTACAAAAACGGTTTTTCGTCACTGGACAGTTTTTTACGCAGCCGTTTAATATGAACATCAACAGTACGTTCATCACCGTAAAATTGATAGCCCCACACCTGCTCAAGCAGCTGTTCTCTTGAGAAGACCTGGCGTGGGTTCTGTACGAGATAAAAGAGCAGATCAAATTCCTTCGGCGTCAGATTCTCGACGGATTTTCCGTGAAGAAACACTTCCCGCGTCTTCTTATTAATTGAAAAGCATGCCGTTTCGATCAAGTCGTCGCTTTTTACGGCCTGCCCCGTCGCCCGGTATCTTCTGATCACCGCTTTAATCCGCGCCACAAGCGTCAGCGGGCTGAACGGCTTAGTGACATAATCGTCGGCCCCCATTTCAAACCCGATTACCTGATCGGACTCAGTGTCCTTTGCGGTCAGCATAATAATCGGCACACTGCTCGTCTCTCTTATTTTCCGGCAGATCGTCACTCCGTCCATGGATGGAAGCATAATGTCCAGAATGACCAAATCCCAGTCCTCCTCCGTAAACCGCTGATAGCCTTCCACTCCGTCATGGACAAATTCGGCTTCAAATCCTTCTTTAAAAAAGAACATTTCCGTCATGGTGCATACGCTTATATTGTCTTCTATCATTAATATCTTCATTGTATCCTCCGCTTATCTTGAAGCTTTTTCTTATAATAGCACCATTTTACCCGGATGTTTTCCCGTTTCACAATTGTTAGTTTTTATTTCATCACCCGGAAATAGTTTGTTCATATTTTTTTCATACATTTCTCCTACTATATACATATCGGATGACCGGTGCTAAAGAAGGCCGGTTTTACAAGATCTGACACCCACACGGAGGAACAGACATGAATTTTATAAAAAGAGCCTTTTGGAGCATGAAGGCAAAAAAGGGAAAAACATTATTGCAGCTGATTGTGTTTTCGGTGATTTGTATTTTTGTCCTGTCCGGCCTTACGATCCAGTCAGCGGCAAAGAAATCAAGCGAACTGGCCAGGCAGCAGCTCGGCGGGAGTGTCACACTCCAGGTTGACCGCCAAAAGCAAATGGCGCAGCAGCAAAAAGACGGTGAAAAAAGGACGTTTGAATCAACGCCGATTTCCGTCTCGGATGCCAAGAAGCTTACATCTTTACAGCACGTGAAAAATTACAACTTTCTCACGACAGCGTCAGCAAACGCAGAAAGCTTTGACGCGATAGAAAGCTCAGACGCATCAGCCGATAACAATTCCGGCGGAAGCCGTTTTCAAGGCGGCGGAAGACAGATGATGTCAGCGGACATTTCGATCGAAGGCGTGCTCTCTACGGCACTGCTTGACGATTTCACGGACGGCAGCTCAAAAATCACGGACGGCCGCGCCATCACAAAAACAGATGCGGACGCAAAAGTCGCAGTGATCAATAAAACACTGGCAGATCAAAACAAGCTGAAGGTCGGCGGCTCCATTACCGTTTCCTCAGCATCAGATGATTCGGTGAAAACGAAGCTTAAAATTGTGGGAATCTATAAAACAACATCTTCCGGAGATGATCAGGCACAGCATTTTTCATTCTTAAATCCTGATAACAAAATCTATACGCCTTACACCGCCGCAGCGGCGTTAAAAGGATCTGACAACAAAAACAAAATCAGCTCAGCCGTTTATTACATGGATGATGCCAAATATATTGACTCATTCGTTGCGGCTGCGAAAAAAACATCCATAGATTATAAAACGTACACGCTGACGACGAATGATCAGGTGTATCAGCAAATGGTCGGCCCGATTGAAAATGTCGCGTCGTTTTCTAAAAACGTGGTGTATCTTGTATCCATCGCGGGCGCGGTCATTCTCGGATTAATCGTGATGATGTCGATCAGGGAACGCAAGTATGAAATGGGTGTCTTAATGGCGATCGGCGAAAAACGCTGGAAGCTCATCGGACAATTCCTAACGGAAATACTGGCGGTCGCCGTCATCGCCATCGGTATCGCATCTGTCACAGGCAGCCTTGTAGCGAATCAGCTCGGAAACCAGCTTCTTTCTCAGCAGGTCAGCTCAGCCGATGATTCACAGCAGCAAGCAAGCGGCTGGGGCGGCGGAGAAATGCCGCGCGGAGGCGGTATGTTCGGCCGGCATTCATCAAGCACGGACGTCATCAGCACGATGCAGGTAAACGTCTCGCTGAATGACCTTCTGATTCTTGGCGGTATCGGCATCGCGATTGCCGTCATCGCCACATTACTGCCGTCTGTATCAGTCATGCGGCTTCATCCTAAAACCATCCTGACCAAGCAGGAATAAGAGGAGGCAGCGTAATGAGCCTATTAACCTTTCAACAGACCGGCTATTGGTACCAAGACAAATCACAGCCGCTGTTTCAGGATATAACGATCAGCTTTGAAAAAGGGAAGTTTTATACAATTGTCGGCGCCTCCGGAACGGGGAAAACAACGTTTCTGTCTCTGGCGGGCGGTCTTGACACACCTAAAGAGGGAAGCATCCTTTATAACGGAGAAGATATCTCCAAAATCGGACTGACCAAATTCAGAAATCAATATGTCTCTATCGTCTTTCAATCTTATAATCTGATTCCGTATATGACAGCGCTCCAGAATATCACAACGGCGATGGAGATTACCGGATCTAAAGAGAAAAACAAAGATGCGTTCGCGCTCAGCATGCTGGAAAGAGTGGGTATTACGGAACAGCAGGCCCGGCAGCGGGTGCTGACATTAAGCGGCGGACAGCAGCAGCGGGTTTCGATTGCGCGGGCTTTCTGCTGTGACACGGATTTAATTTGTGCGGACGAGCCGACGGGAAACCTCGACGAGGATACGTCAAAGGAAATCGTCCGGCTCTTTCAGGATCTGGCGCATAAAGAAAGCAAATGCGTCATCATGGTCACGCATGATGAACAAATTTCCAAAGTTTCGGATATCAACATCCGCTTATCAAGAGGAAGTTTCACCGTAAAAGAAAACGGCACAGCCGTTTCCTGAAACCGCGCCCCTGCCAGCGCAGACAGGGGCGCACCCTATATCCCCCTATTCAATAGAAGTGAACGTAAAAAAAGCGAGGGCTGCATCCCCTCGCTTTTTTTATTTATATCAGCTGTAAATAACGTTCAATATTCGGCTGTCCGGCTGCTTTGATCAACTCTGCCGCTCTTTTCTCTTCTCCTGGCAAAGCGAGCCTGAGTTTGTCTTCAATGTCTTTTTCAGAAAGACCGTTTCCCGGCGCACCCTTCGGACAGTCGATACGCGCTTCATACACATGATTGCCGGCAGCCGTAACCCGTACAATTGTAAAACGGCCCTTCGGAACGGCGTTGTCAGCCGGCTGAATTTGATCATCATAGCCGCGGTGAATCCGCGCGAACCCCTTTTGAAGGAATTCCGGAATCGGCTCGGATGTGAAATGTTCAGCTGAAAGATCTTTACCGTGCAAAGCTAACGAGATCACATATTCCACACTGAACCGTCCCGCTTCGCCGGTTTTCGGACGCCGTTCTGTCAATGCGGCGTCCCCGCCAGGCGGATAAATTACGTCGACCCGTTCCGTTTGGCTGAAGGTGAGACCGTGCTCGGCCTTCAGCTTGAGAATGGCGTCCGCCGCATGATGGGCAGCCGAGCAAAACGGATACACCTTAAACCAAAGTCCCGGGCTCGTGATCCGCCAAGGTTTTCCCCATCCGTTTAAAAGCAAAGTTTCTGCCCGTTCAAGATCGCCGTACAGCCCGAAAAAGCCTTTCTCCCCGTCAAGCGCATGAGCTGACCCGCCAAAACCGGCCTGCGCAAGCTTGACGGCGAACAATCCGGCTTGAGCGGCCAGCCCGGCATGGAGCGGCTTCATTTCCGTTCCGAATTGCACACGCATGCCTCCGGAACGGGCGGCCGCAAACCCGATCGCTTTCTGCAACTGATGATGATTCAGGTTCTCCGCAAACCCGACGGCGCACGCGGCCGCAATCGCGCCTAACGTCCCCGTATTGTGCCACCCTTTTTCGTAATGAGATCTTCCCGATGACTCACCGAGCCGCGCCATCACTTCGATTCCTGTCACGTAAGCACCGAGAAAACGGCTCTTGTCTATACGGCCTGATGATGCGGCTGCAATCAGAGCCGGAAGGATGACGGCGCTCGGGTGCCCTCTTACATCAGAATGGACATCGTCAAAATCAAGCGCATGGGCGATGAATCCGTTAATCAGCGCGGATTGGGACGGCGTTGTTTTTTGTTTTCTGCCGATAAGCGGAGCTATCGGCGCTCCGCCTTCTTCTTCGGCCAGCTTTATCAGTTTCTCAATGCCTTTATCCCGTCTTCCCGCAAAGGCTGCCGCTGTAAAATCAAGCAGCCCTTTGCGCGCTTCTTTCATCGCTTCGGCGGATGTTTCCGGCACAGACGACATGACGGCCTGAGCAAGCCCGGCCGTCAGATTTTCCGTATTCATTCCGTCTGCTCCAATACATTGACGGCAAGCCGGGCGAAAAACTCAGCCGCGGCCGGAAGCGCTTTTTCGTCGAGTGTGAAGGCTGGATGATGCCATTCTTCTGTTCCGTTTGTTCCCATCCAAACGAAGAAGCCGGGGATTTTTTCTTGATATAAGGCGAAGTCCTCACCGCCGGGAGACTGTTCTGCCCGAACGGTTTGAAGCCCGAGGCTTTCAGCCGTTTGTTCCGCCGTCTGTATGAAACGGGCGTCGTTCATGACTGACGGGAGGTAAGGAAACCAGCGGAATTCAGCTTCTGCCCCGAATCCGGCGGCGATTCCTTCAGCAACCCGCTTCATATGTTTCGGAACAGCTTCCCGCGCTTCTTTTTGAAACGTACGGACGGTCCCTTCCATTTCAACACGATCCGGGATGACATTCCAAGAACTGCCGCCTTGAACTCTGGTGATGCTGACGACGGCATTATGGAGCGAGCTGATATTTCTGCTGACAACCGATTGCAGGCCGCCGATGATCTGCCCTGCCGCCTGAATCGGATCGATGCTGTTGTCGGGAATTCCGGCGTGCCCGCCTTTTCCTTTAACGGTCATTTCAAAGCGGTCGACACTCGCCATCAGCGGGCCTTCTTTCAGGCCGACCGTGCCGACTGGGAGATCGGGTTTGTTATGCATGCCGAATATCGCCGATACACCCTCAAGGGCGCCGGCTTCAATGACCTGTCTCGCTCCGGCGGCGATTTCTTCGGCAGGCTGGAAAATAAACCGGACCGTTCCTTTCAGCTCATGCTTTCTATCATTTAATAAGAAAGCCGTGCCGAGAATAGATGCCGTATGAAAATCATGACCGCAGGCATGCATCACGCCGCTGTTTCGCGAAGCAAACGGGAGGTTTGTTTTCTCTTCGATCGGCAATGCGTCGATGTCCGCTCTGACAGCGATGACGGGGCCGCTTTTGTCGCCTTTGATTTCAGCGATCACTCCGGTTTGAAGTTTCGGAACATCAAGAACCGAGATACCTTCTTCCTCCAGCCAGCGGCGGATTTTACCCGTCGTTTCGTATTCCTCGCCTGACAGCTCAGGGTATTCATGAAGGTCGCGGCGGATATTGATTAAACGTTTGTTTAATGATTCATACGTTTCATTTGCCATTTTTTCTTCATCCCTTCTTAGACAAGTTCGGCAGGCTCTCCCACTTGCTTAATGAATTTTTTCGTCCGTTCGTTCTGCGGATTGTCAAACAGCTCTTCCGGCGTTCCCTGCTCGATGATGCGTCCGTCCGCCATAAATATGACCTGGTCGGCAACTTCACGCGCAAAAGCCATCTCATGAGTGACGATGACCATGGTTGTCTGTTTTTCGGCAATTGATTTGATGACTTGGAGCACCCCGGCTACAAGCTCCGGATCAAGGGCCGAAGTCGGTTCATCCAGTAAAATCGCATGGGGATCAACGGCCAGGGCGCGCGCAATCCCGATCCGCTGCTGCTGTCCGCCTGACATCGTAATCGGGTAGCTGTCCGCTTTGTGCTCTAAACCGACTTGCCGCAGCAGATCCATACCGATCTGTTCCGCTTCTTTTTTCGGTTTCTTTTGCGCAGTGATCAGCGCTTCTGTCACGTTTTGCAGGGCGGTTTTGTTTTTAAACAGGTTGTAATTCTGAAACACCATCGCCGTCTGCTGGCGAAGCTTGTGTACGTCTTTGCGCGAATAGGACGCTGCATTCAGCTTGGCATCACCGATTTCAATGATGCCGTCATCCGGGCGCTCCAGCAGATTCAGACAGCGGAGGAGCGTTGATTTTCCCGAGCCTGACGGGCCGATGATGGCCGTGACTTCACCGCTCTTGATCTCAAGATCGATCCCGTCAAGAACAGTAAGGTCTTTAAATGCTTTTCGAATGTGTCTGACTTGTATCATCCCGAGCCTCCTCCTATGTGCGATAAGGCTTGCTGATCGCCCGTTCGAGCAGATCCTGCAGCACGCTGTAAATAATCGTAAGAATCCAATACATGATTGCGACGGCTAAATACGTCTCAAAATATTTGAGGTTGCCTGATGCGTACATTTTCCCTTGGGCGAACATCTCCATCACTCCTAATGTAAAGGCGAGCGATGTTTCTTTTAACAGGCCGATAAACGTATTTCCCGTTGCGGGAAGCGCGTTTCTGATGGCCTGCGGAAAAATGATCCGCCTGTACGCCTGGGATTTTGTCATTCCGACAGAAAGACATGCTTCAAGCTGCCCCTCATCGACTGAGTTGAGCGCGGCGCGAAAAATTTCAGCCAGGTAGGCGGCATTTTTCAGGCTTAACCCGATAATCGCCGCAGTTAACGCCGTCATCTTGCTCATTCCGGGGAACAGCTGAGGCAGGCCGTAATAAATTAGGAAAAGCTGAACGAGCGTCGGCACGCCCCGGAAAAATGAAATATACACCTTTGACAGCTGGTGAAGCACAGGAATACGATTTTTCGTGATAAGCGCTAATATAAGGCCTCCGATCACGGCAAATACCATGGCCGCGACAGCCATTACTAATGTGATCGGCAAGGCTTCGATTAACGCGGGAAAAGCTGAAAACATAAATCCCCAATCAATGCTGTTCATTCTCGATTTTCACCGCCGTTTCTTAATGCTTTTCTTCCGTTGTAATGTCTTCTTTAAAGTATTTTTCTGACAGCTTTTTCAGCGTGCCGTCTTTCTGCAGTTCTTCAATGGCTTTGTTTACTTTTTTGCGGATTTTATCGTGTGCCGCATCCTTCGCAAACGGGAAAGCGACTTTTTCATAGACAATCGGGTCTCCTGCCAATTTCAAAGGCAGACCGGTCTTTTTGATTTGGGCGATCAGGAGGCTGCGGCTGTTTACGTAAGCGTCAACGCGTCCGTAAGCCACGTCTTTCAGCGTACCTTCTTGTGTTTCATACGTTTTAATGTTGATTTTTTTATCCGGGTCCTTGCTCTCAAGGTTTTTCGCGTGGTTTGAGCCCAGAACGGCCGCCACTGTTTTTCCTTTTAGATCATTGACTGATTTGATGTCTTTGTTATCGTTTTTGACGACAATTTGAGTGCCCGCATAGGAATACGGTTCTGTAAAGTTATACGTTTTCTTGCGTTCACCCGTGACAGCGACCTGGTTTGAGATAGTGTCGAGTTTGCCGGTCTGGAGCTCGCCCATCAGTCCGCTGAATTCAAGCAGCTTCCAGTCCAGCTTCATGTTGATTTTTTTCGCTACGGCTTCCATGACATCCACGTCAAAGCCGGTCAGCTTGCCGTTTTCTTTATATGCGAACGGATAGCTTTGTCCCGTGGCGCCGACATGCAGCACGTTACCTCCGTCTTCGCTTTCTTTTCCGTTACCGCATGCTGATAAGACCGCCAAAAGCGCGGCAAACAGCAGCAAAGCCCATGTTTTCTTTTTCATTGAACTCCCGCCTTTTTCTATGAATATGTTAATTCTGCAATTGTTTTTTTAAATAGATGGTGATGTGTCCTTTTCCTAAATCCTTTTCGCCTGCACGGACGTAGCCTTTCCGCTCGTACATGCCGATCAGCCACGGATGCTTGTCTGCTGTACCCAATGATACGAAGGGGGCTTTTAAAGTATCGCGAAGCACCGTGTTCTCCAGCCACTCCAGCATTTCTGAGCCCGTCCCTTTTTTTCCGGTGTCAGGGTCGACGGCGAACCACCAAATATGAGGGACACCGTACGGCCCTGGATTCGGCCCCCACGGCATCCGCAGGGAAATCGTCGCCAGAATCCGTCCGTCTTCCTCCAAAACGTAACAGGCGTTTTTTTGGATGTTATTCAAAACGAGCTCTTTATCCGCCGTTGCTGCGGCAAAGTTTATGCCGAGCTTCCGGATCGGTTCATACGCCCGCAGTGTCAGTGAAAGCAGTTCATCAGCGTCTCTTTCCGTTGCGAGCCGGTATTGTCTTGACATGATGAGCCCTCCTTAGCCGGCATATCGGTTTGCCGGTTTTTCCAGTCCGAAATGTTCTCTCAGCGTCGTTCCTTCATATTCTTTTCTGAACACGCCCCGTTCTTGTAAAATCGGAATCACTTTATCTACAAAAAGAGTGAGACCTTCAGGCAAAAGCGGCGGCATGATGTTGAAGCCGTCACAAGCTTGTTTGTCGACCCATTCTTCCATCTTATCGGCAAGCTGTTCAGGCGTTCCGACAAAGATATGATGACCTCTTGAACCCGCCACATATTTGTACAGCTCGCGGATGGTCATGTTATCGCGCTTGGCCATCTCTTGAACGAGCTTGAAGCGGCTTTTCACGGCATTTGACGCTTCCGCATCCAATTCAGGCAGCGGGCCGTCAAGCGGGTAAGCGGAAAGGTCGACGCCGCCCAAATAGTTTTGCAGAATGTTCAGGCCGACAGACGGGATGATGAGGTCTTGGAGCTCCTCATATTTTGCCTGCGCTTCTTCCTCAGTATCGGCAATCACGGGAAAAATCCCCGGCATGATCGCGATTTTTTCAGGATCACGGCCGAAAGAAGCCGCTTGTTCTTTAATAGAATGATAGAATTCCTGCGCAGATTCCAAATGGTTTTGCGCGGTAAAAATGACCTCCGCCGTTTTGGCGGCCAGCGCCTTTCCGTCTCCTGATGATCCCGCCTGAATGATGACGGGGCGGCCCTGCGGAGTGCGGGCGGCATTTAACGGCCCTCTTACGGAAAAATATGTTCCTTTATGATTCAATTCATGCATTTTGTCTTTATCAAAAAACGTCCCTGATTCTTTGTCGCGGATAAAGGCGTCTTCCTCCCACGAATCCCATAATCCTTTGACGACTTCAACGAATTCTTCCGCACGCTGATATCTGAGATGATGCTCAAGATGCTTTTCGCCGCTGAAATTAAGCGCGGTTGATTCAATTGATGATGTGACGACATTCCAGCCCGCGCGGCCGTTGGAAAGATGATCAAGCGATGCAATTTGTCTCGCGATGTGGAACGGTTCGCTGTATGTAGTGGAAGCGGTCGCCGTCAGACCGATGTGGGATGTGACCTGAGCGAGCGCCGACAGCAGCGTAAACGGCTCAAAACGCGTTAACACATTCGGATGTGATTTACTGTCTATTGATAAACTGTCCGCTAAAAACAGCATGTCCAATTTCCCCCGCTCCGCTGTTTTGGCCAGTTCTTTGAAATAATCTAAATTCATGCTCGCGTCCGCCGGAGCCTCAGGATGTCTCCAAGAGGCGACATGATGGCCGGTGCCCGCGAGAAACACACCGAGTTTGATTTCTTTTTTCTTTGTCATGACGTATCTCCTTCTATTCTGAAATACCATTCGGAAAATATTAACACCACTAAACCTATATTTCCTAGTAAATTTATAAGAATAAATCAAAATGTACAATTGTCAGGCAAGTTTGTCAATGCATTCAGACAAAAATCATGATTTTAAAAATAACCCGGCGCATCGGCCGGGTTATTTCTTCGAAACTGTATAGACGCTCCCTTTGACTTTTTTCTTGATCACGGCAATGATAAGCAGCAAAACGGGGAACAGCACTTGAAACGGAAGATGAATATAGATCGGCACAATTTTTAAGCCTTCATTCATGTGTTCCGAAAAATTGCTTGCGATGCTGATGGAGAGAATCAGCACTCCCAATCCGACCGGCAAGGCCAGCTGGGACGGATTTTTCTCTTTAAACAGCGTGGAGACCCCCACGACAACCGAATATGTAAAAAGACTGACTTTGAAAAAACCGCCGATGACGAGCACGAGCATAAAAAAGACATCCAGCCGGTCTAAAAACTCTTCCACTTTAATCGTCTGTATGGTGCTCAGCAGCGGGAATTGAGAGCGGAGCATTAAGTTGACGTCCAGCACACAAATATTAATCGCCACCGACATCGCCAAAAACAGACCGCTGATGATAATCGCCAAAAATCCTGTTTTCTTCACTTTTTTCCGATCTTTTAAGTAAGGGAAAATCATGACAAACACGATTAATTCACCGAACGGGATGAACATGGTCTGTTTAAACACGGAATAAATGACTGTCCCCATGCCTTCCGCTAAAACAGGCTGGAGAAATCTGAGGTTGATCGTGCCGGAGCTGATAAGGAGGATCAGCCCGATGGCCGTCAGGAAATACATAATGCCAAACAGCAGCTCGCCGGCTCTCGCTATGACTTCAATTCCCTTTCTGACCGCAAATATCGCAGCAATCATCAGCATGGCATTCACAATGACTAGCGGCGTGTCCTGATAGGCGAAGGTGACAAGCATTTCGCCAAAATCCCTCAATACACGGGCGGCGATATAAGCAAAATAGAGAATATAGAGAAGAGAGACCACCCAGCTCAGATGCCTGCCGATCAGTTCGTTCATGTAATCTCTCGGAGAGGACTCAGGAAAATATTGATACAGCGCCTGATAAACGTAGAAAAGTCCGAGACCGACAACGCACCCGAGAAGCACGGACAGCCATGCATCCCGTCCGGCCATCGTGCCCGGCGGGATCAATAACGAACTGCCCAATTCAAACAAAATGATCATAATAAACAGCTGACGCGTGCCGATTTTGGCATTTTCCATATGCTTCGCTCCTTTCTCCTCAAATCAATCATGCTGGAGCTCGTCTGAAAGAGGATTATTCCGCAAGCCCGTTCTTCTGATGATGACTTCCGTTTTTACATCCACGGGGAGATTAGGAAAGATTTCTTCATCCCACTTCCCTTTTAACTTTTTCCATTTGTGCGGATGCTGCCGATAAATCAGGTCACCGAAGCCGATGAAATCATTCTTATGAGTCTTAATATCTTCAATAGATTTGGTAATATCTTTGTCAAGCTGCGCGCTGAGCGCCTTTTGCATGGTCATCAGCACTTTCGGATCAGACAGATGGAAAGGGTATCTGACGGCGTCCACCAGTCCTTCGACCTCAGCATGAACGTGAATATGCGGTTTCCCGCCCGGAAAAGTGGCCGTCACCTTTGTATTCTGGCGGGTGACCTGCAGACTGATTGCATGCTTAACGTTCTTCCAATCCGCATTGATGAACGTATGCTTGATTTTGTTCAGCAGCCATACCGCGCCCACACTGTCGTCATCCTCGATCCAGTAATCGAGTCTCCCATCCTTTTTGAACACAGCCAGTCCGTCAGCTGACAGCAGCGCTTTCGGTTCAGTTGTCTGCGTATTTTCCATCGTAGGACCGACTTTATCGTCTCCGTGCATTTCATAACCCGGTATAAACGGCGACCCGGTCGGAGAGGCGAGATCAATCAGAACGTCCTGAAGGCTTGTTTTAATGACTCTGCCGTATTGTTCCTGCGTAAAGCTGAGCGTCTTGTTCACTTTATTGGAAGGGATTTTATCAATCGGCGTCAGCACTTTAATAATGTCTTCAGCCTTGCAATTATGCGCAATGACCGCGGTTGCGGTCGTCCTGAATTCGGTGTCGCGGTCAAGATTGTCCAGAATAAAACTGAGCCCTTCCTCTTTCGCCAGCTTTTCACTGAACACCACAAGATTCGTATGCGCAAAATAGAGCCTTCTGGACACCTTCATCGAGCCTTTTCTCAAAGCTTCCGTCATATTGTCTCCGGACACGGAATAGACGGAAACCGGTGGCCGGTCTCCCGCTCCGCCGCCCTGCAGACCGCCGGCCACGTTTCCCGGGTTGATAATTTGAAAGTGAAGGACGTATTTTCCCGATTCGGTCCGGTCAATACCGATGGCGGAGATCACCGCCAAATCGGTCAGCTCTCTTTTATCCCAGCACCCGGATACAAACATGAGGGAAACCATCGTACAAAGGAGGAGTATCCATTTACGTCTTTTCATTACCGTCGCCCTCTTCTATATCTTTATTAACCATTCCTCTGGATGTCTCCGGTTTCGGTCTTTGATGCTCTCCTTGGCGCCTGTTGTTTTTTTGCACGAGCAGTCCCGGCCTTTTTTCATCCGCCCACAGCGGAGCGCGGAGAAGGGAATCCTTCAGCCCGCCCGGGGACAAAGGAGCGAGCGGGGACATATACGGAAAACCGAATGAACGCAGGCTGCACAGATGAACAAACATCATGATAATGCCCAGAATCAGCCCGTAAAATCCCATCACCGCCGCCGACAGAATGAAGACAAACCGGATCAGGCGCGCAGATATCGCCATGTCAAAAGCCGGGGTCGCAAAGCTGGCGATCGCCGTCAGCGCGACGACGATAACCATGGCCGGGGAGACGATGCCGGCCTGGACGGCGGCCTGGCCGATGACAAGCGCTCCGACTGTGGAAACGGCGGAACCGACAACTCTCGGAAGACGGACGCCCGCCTCCCTGAGAATCTCAAAGGCCACTTCCATTGTCAGCGCTTCAATGACGGCCGGGAACGGGACCGTCTCCCGCTGGGCGGCAATGTCAATCAGCAGCTGCGTCGGAATCATTTCCTGATGAAAGGTCGTCGCCGCCACATAAATCCCCGGTGCCACCAGTGAAATGAAGAATATCAAAACCCGAAGCAGCCGGATGCTTGTAGCGATATCAAATCGTGAATAATAATCCTCAACTGATTGAAAAAATTGAATAAATAAGGCCGGTGCGAGGAGAACAAACGGCGTTCCATCCACGATAATCGCAAATCTTCCTTCCAGCAGATTTCCCGCAACAACGTCCGGACGTTCCGTATGATACACAGTGGGAAACACGGAAAACGGCTCGTCCTCAATGAGCTGCTCAATGTAGCCGGATTCCAGAATGCTGTCGATATCAATGTGCTTCAGCCGCTTGCGGACTTCCTTAATCAGCTTTTTTTCACAAATTCCGTTGATATACATCAGCGCGACGTCCGTATTCGTCTCGTGTCCGATCTCCATTTTTTCAACCCATACATCAGGCGTTTTTACATACCTGCGGATCATGGAAATATTGGTTTGCAGAGATTCTGTGAATCCCTGCCGCGGGCCGCGGAAGGACACCTGAGTGTTCGGCTCTTGAATGGACCGGTGTTCCCCTCCTTCCGTACTGGCGATCAGCGCCTTGTCAGCCCCGTCGACAAAAATGAGCGTGCTGCCCGCCACCAGCCCGGCAAAAAGGCTTTTCCATTTCTCTTCCTCTTTTACTCCGCCGATCGCAAGCGTTTTTTCGTATATCAGGCAGACCGCTTGTTCCGGCTGAACGGACGGAATATCGATTAAATCTTCCAGAAGAGATTGGCTGACAAGCTGTTCGTCTACCAAACCGGCGATATACACAATCGCGGCCGGAAGCTCTTCCTTTCCGATTTTCAGCCGGCGGATAACGACATCAGCACTGTTGCCGAACCTCGCAGACAGCTTCTTCATATTTTTCTCTAAGCTGAGGGAGATCGGCTCCTCCCGCTCTTTGTCTGATTTGTTTTCCGGTTCTTTTCTGTCTTCATTGCCACGGTCGTTTTGATCGGCTTTTTTTTGTTTCTTCTGCTTAAAAAATGGCGGCATATCGCAAAAAACCTTTCCTCGTTTTTTTCATATTCTTCCTGTACGGCAAAAGATTATGCATGGCGGAAAGTCTGTATAAGTTTTGCAAATTTGAAAAGGATAAAAAGGGAGAGTGATACCGCATGAAAATATTGGGGATTTCCATTTTTTACTAACTTCCTGTCTGATGATTTCTGTAGGGGTGGATATGCTGCAAGGTTTCAGTCTCTATGGAGCGGTTCAAAACAACCTGTCCGCTTTTAAATTGATGACCTTCTCAGAATGGCTGATGCTGTTTTTCTTCGCCCTCTTTTTAATCAAAGAAATGTTGGCTTTATATAAAACAGGAAAAAAAGATGCCTGACAAGCGCCCGGCACTTCGTCACTGCTGTTGAAAGCTGTATCACCTGCGCCGGCTGTATTGTGTCAAAAAAGAACACATCGCTCCTTTTTTCGGAGTTCATGTGTTCTTTTTATTGTTCAGACGGTAATGAGGATCAGATGACGATATTTCCGATTTCCGTATCTGTAGGGTGTTTTACAATGACGCCTTTGATAATGCGGTTGCCGATGATTTTCGTGCTTGCGGAGGAACTGGTTTGGATGGCCGAAGCAGAAGCAGCGGAAAGGTTGTTGATGGTATTCCCCGAAACAAGAGAATTGGAGGTTCCGTTCAGATAGATGCCGATCGGGCTGCCCGCCGTTCGTTTGATCGTGATGGTATTGTCTATGACTTCATGCGTTCCTGAGTTCAGATACAAGGTAACGATAAGCGGTGATGATTCAAAGCGGTTGCCGATGACAGAGGTTCCTGAGGATGTCGAACTGAAAATGGGATAGTTTTTGTAGCTTTTGAAGAGATTGCCTTTGATGACAGCCTTGGCGTCGTTTGTCACAGATACGGCATAGGACTCTGCGGCGCCCTGAAACGCATTAGGGATGAGCGTATTTCCTTCAATGAGGGCATTTCCGCCTGTGACCCATATGCCCCGGCTGAACGATTTCAGCACATTCTGTTTTACGGTGATATTGCCGGCTGATATGTTGATTCCGTCTGTTATTTGATTCAAGATGTTATTCATAAAGACGGCGTTTTCAGAAAGCGTGGCCCGCATTCCCGCGCTTCGTCCCGTTTCGGAACGCCCGTTTTCAATGACATTGCCGTCAACGGTCACATCTTCCGCCCGATAGACGGAAATGCCCGTATTTTCAAATTGATTGATTTTGTTGTGGGTAACGAGGACGCTTTTCCCCCTTACATCTATCCCGGTGGAAAAACCGGTAATCAGATTGTTGGAAATGACGGCATTGCTGCTGTCCTGCCCTTGTGACACACCTTGTCCGGCGATTCCGGTTCTTGAGCCGCCGTTTGACCAAAAGAGGACGTTCCCTGAAATGACGGTATGCGCGCCGTACCCGTAACTGATTGTATTGTCGGAATGATTTCCTTCAATTAACACGTTATATCCGTTAAAGTTGGTGACTGAGCTTGCGGTGTTTCCGTAAAAGAAGTTGTTGCGGATCGTAATATGAAGAGCCTCTTCATAATCAACATCGCCTTCTCCGTACGATTCAATATCGATTCCGAATTTCGGGGCTGTTCCATTTCCTTTCCCGGCGTCTTCAATCACGCATTCTTCCACCGTGACGGTGTTGCAGCCGGTGATTGAAATGTTGTTGCGTCTTGACTGCCTGATATCGCAGCGGCGGATGGTTATATGTTCTGATGTTTCGTAATCACTGTTTGTCTTTAGCCCAAGCGGACTGACAATAATGCCGTCTCCCGTAAAATCCGATATCTCCACATCTTCGATCAGTACATTGCTGCTGCCTTCAATACAGATTCCGAATCCCCATTCATGGGTCGACCGCAAAGGAACATTGATATACTTGTGTTCATCCCGTTCCCCGATGATGCGGCCCCCGGTGATGGTGACATTTTCCCGCCTGCCTATATAGAAAGCCGAGTAGCCCCAGGAGCTGTTCGGCGTCACTTTAATCGTGCATTCCGGATCCATGACGATGGAGAGATGGCTCGGCACATTAATTCCGGCGTTCCTAAACGGCTGGCCGCTGTCACCGCCAAGCGTGCCGTTGATTTTATACGTTCCGGACGGAAAAAACACCGTATGACAGCCCTCGCTGACGGCTTTGGCCAAACATTGGTTGATGGCGCTTGTCACGTCGGTTTTCCCGTCTGCCGCCACGCCGCAATCCGTTATATCCAATATACGATTCGGCAAGTAATGATCTCCTCCTTTCTCTCTTATTGCCATCTTATTCCGCCATATCCCGCTCCGCCTGTACATACTTTAAATTTTATTAAAAAAGTTTATAAAGATAGTTTAGTTAGATAATATACCAAAAATAAGTCATTGGAATTAGGAAAATACGTCTATATTCTTCGTTATAATATCTTTTCATTCTGGAATTTTTTGAATTCAGTATAAATTATATTGACACAAGTATTATATAAGAATATGATTTTTGTAATACACTTTTTTAAGAAAGGGTTGGCTCAGGTGGCATCTATTGAAAAGGAAGCTATAACAGAAACTGTGCCGCAACGAGGCTTTTTCGGTCATCCCCGCGGCTTGTTCACACTGTTTTTCACCGAATTTTGGGAGCGTTTCTCCTACTATGGTATGAGAGCTATATTGCTTTACTATTTATACACGGAAGTCGCTCATGGCGGTCTCGGCTTTGATAAAAGCACCGCAGTTGCCATCATGTCCATATACGGATCTCTCGTATACATGTCGAGCGTCATCGGCGGTTGGCTGGCCGACCGGGTATTCGGTACGGCAAACACCGTATTCTACGGCGGAATTTTAATTATGTTCGGCCACATCGCTCTTGCCTTTCCTGGCAGCACGGCGGCGTTTTTTCTCAGCATGGCTCTGATCATTATCGGAACCGGCCTGCTTAAACCGAACGTATCCAGCGTTGTCGGAGATCTATATACGAAGGAAGACGAGCGCCGCGACTCTGGTTTCAGTATCTTTTACATGGGGATCAACCTCGGCGGATTAGTTGCGCCGCTAATTGTCGGAACACTCGGACAGAAGTACAACTACCACTTAGGCTTCGGATGCGCCGCGGCCGGTATGTTCCTCGGACTGATTGTTTTCGCCCTTACGAGAAAGAAATACCTCGGCAAAGCAGGCTCCAATGTACCGAATCCGATTTCTAAATCATCAGTGATCGGAACGGGAATCGGAGTGGTCATCGCAGCCGCCGTTATTTTCGTTCTCATCCAAACCGGCTGGCTGACAATCCAGCGTGTAATTGACGTCGTCAGTGTCCTTGGCATTGTCATTCCGGTTATCTACTTTATCGTGATGTTCACAAGCAAAAAAGCGACAAGAACGGAAAAATCACGGCTTGCTGCTTATATTCCGCTGTTTATTGCGGCGGCCATGTTCTGGGCTATTCAGGAACAGGGGGCGACGATTCTTGCTTTATATGCGGATCAGCGCACGAGGCTTTCTTTTGCGGGAATGCATCTTGAGTCTTCATGGTTCCAGTCTCTGAACCCATTATTCATCGTCATTTTCGCGCCGGTGTTCGCTTGGTTCTGGATGAAGCTCGGCAAACGCCAGCCTTCAACACCGATTAAATTCGCGATCGGCATTATCCTTGCCGGATTGTCATTTTTAGTCATGGTGCTTCCGGTTATGGGCGGAAGCGGCGAGCTTGTGAGCCCGCTTTGGCTTGTGCTCAGCTTCCTTTTGGTTGTGCTTGGTGAGCTTTGCCTTTCACCGGTCGGTTTATCTGTCACAACGAAGCTTGCGCCTGCCGCTTTCTCAGCGCAGACAATGAGCATGTGGTTCTTAACAAACGCCTGCGGCCAAGCCCTGAACGCAAAAGTAGTCGGTTTGTTTGATAAGATTTCTGAAGCGGCCTACTTCGGCTCAATCGGGCTTATTTCCATCATTCTCGGTATTATTTTGGTTCTTCTTTCTCCCGTTATTAAACGGGCGATGAAAGGCGTACAATAATAGAAAAGCCTGCGGAAGCGTCCGCAGGCTTTTCTATTATTGTTTTAACTCCTCAAGCGTTTCGCTCCATCTCTTCAGGACACTTTCCGGCTCGTGAAGCTGAATGGCCGGTCCTGACGTCAGATCAGCGTATTTCGCCCGATCTTCCTTCACGGAAATCACGCGGCAGCTGAACCGTTCCCGCTCGTATTTCGCCTCTTTCAGCGGCGGGAGCGCCTCACATTCCAATGTGACGTAATAGGCGGCTCCTCCGTGCCAGGCGATGAAAAGTGCTTGTCCCGAATGCAGCAGGCTTTTTACAGTCGTCGTGTTTTTCCATAAGGCGATCCGGAGATTTGTGCTGCTCACGGCCAGAATCTCACCGGCGCTGATCATGGCCGCGTGCGGACGGCCTTGTTTTGTCACGGATTGCAGTACAAATGCATCGTGATGCTTTCCGGTTCACAGGATCTCCATGTGAAAAAGCAGGTCTGGCATTGGTATATTTCCCAAGCGCCTTTGACCGGCGATTGGCTGACGGTTTCTCCTTTTTTCGATTCACAGCGCGGGCATGTTTTCATTGCAAACTCATCCTTTCTTATTGATTCATTAAGTCCATCAGTTTTTGTTCCCACTCTTTTGTTGTCAGCGGAGAATCAAGCGGCTGCGAATAATGGCCTCTTGTTTCCGGCGCGGCAGGTGTTGTGGCGTCAAGAATCATTTTGTGTGTCATCCCTGCCGGATCAGACCCCGGGTCAAGCGGAAGAACGGACAGGTCAGGAATAATGACTGCGTCGTGTTTCGGATGCATTTTCGTTGAGAGCGCCCACATGACTTGCGGCAGATTAAACGGATCGACATCCTCATCCACGACAATGACCATTTTGCAGTAGCCGAGTCCGTGCGGCGTTGTCAGGGCGCGCATGCCGACCGCCTTAGCAAAGCCGCCGTATCGTGTTTTCGTTGAAATGATGGCGATCAGACCGTGCGTATACATGGCATTAACGGCGACGATTTCGTTCGGATATGCTTCCTTCAGCTGCTGGTAAAGAGGCACGCACGTATTAATGCCGATCATATAATCGCACTCCGTCCACGGCATGCCTAAGTACAAATGTTCAAAAATCGGATTGTTTCTATGATATACACGTTTGATTTTGATCACCGGCATGCTGCGGCCGCCTGAATAATGACCCGTGAACTCACCGAAAGGGCCTTCGTATTCCCGTTCTCCCGCGAGAATCTCTCCTTCTAGAACGACTTCGGCGCCCCACGGGATGTCTAAGTCGGACAGATTGGATTTGACGATTCTGTAAGGCTCCCCTTGAATCGCGCCGGCCATTTCATACTCGGATTGATCGTATAACAAAGGAGTTGACGCGGCCGTCGTAATCACCGGCTCACAGCCCAGCGCGATCGTAACGGGAAGATTCACACCCCGTTCTTCAGCCTGGCGAAGATGAATCGCAATATCATGCTGAGGCACGGGCTGGATGCCGAGGCGGTCTTTTCCCTTCACCTGCATTCTGTAAATGCCGACATTCTGCTTGCCGAAATTGTCCGGGTCTTCAAGATCGCGGGAAATGACGCACGCTTTATCCAAATAATAGCCGCCGTCTCCCTGGTTGATTCTGAATAACGGAAGGATGTCAAAAAGATTGATGTCTTCCGTTATTTCATTTTCATGAAACGGCGCAGTTTCTTCCCGTTTGACCGATACCGGAAATGAATCGTACCGTTTGGCGAACTCAAAGAATTGTTCTTTTACAGGCGTATCTTTCGGCATGCCCAGCATCATCGCGTGATTCGGCCAGGAGCCGATGACATTCAAGGCGACCTGCGCATGATGTTGTCCGTAAATATTGTTAAACAAAAGTGCGGGGCTTTTATCCCCGAGGTTGCTGGCTGCACGCGCGGCGGCGCCCAGATCCGGCTCCGGTTTTACCTCTTCGTTGACTGTTAACAGCTGCCCTTCTTTTTCAAGAGCGGCGAGAAATTCCCTAAAATCCTGATAGGCCATTATCAGATTCCTCCTTTTTGTTTTTCAATTCCGTACCACCGTTTCGCTTCCGGCAGACGGATGCCGAACTGGTCGAGCGTCCGGAACACAATGTGGTCGATCAATTCGTCCATGTCAGCCGGTTTGTTGTAAAAAGCCGGCATCGGCGGAAGAATGACGGAACCCATTTTTGTAAGCGCTAGCATATTCTCTAAATGGATTTGGCTGAGCGGCGTTTCTCTGGTCAGAAGCACAAGTTTTTTCCGCTCTTTCAGGATGACGTCAGCCGCTCTTGTCAGCAGATTGTCAGCCATTCCGGTGCGGATGCTTGCAAGTGATTTCATGCTGCACGGAGCGATGATCATCCCATCCGTTTCAAACGAGCCGCTTGAAATCGCCGCTGCCTGGTCTTTGTGAGAATACGTATAGGACGCCAGTTTCTCTACATCTTTTAACGTATAATCGGTTTCATGTGTGATGGTGACATTTGCCCAAGGAGAAACGACAAGATGGGTTTCGATCTCCGCGGCCTTTAAATATTCTAAAAGCCTGATCCCGAATATGGCTCCCGTAGCCCCGGTCATTCCGATGACGAGTTTCATATTGAACCCTCCTTTACGCTTGAAATATGGTGTCAAAACCATCATACTCCTGATATATCCATATGAAAAATATTCGTTAAATCTATATATCATACCCTAAAGGTATAAAAGAAAGGAGCGCATTCTCATGGATATCCGGCAATTGCGTTATTTCGTCACCATTGCCCAAGAGCAGAAAATTACGACGGCCGCCAAAAAGCTTCATATGGCTCAGCCGCCGTTAAGCAGACAGCTGAAACAGCTCGAAGAAGAATTGGGCGTCATTCTGTTTGACCGCAATAAAAAGAAACAAATGACCCTTACATATGAAGGAAACGTATTTTTGAAAAGAGCGAAAGAGATTCTTCATAAGTTTGAGGACGCCATTATCGAGGTACAAGAGCTGAAGGAAGAAGCAGCCGGCCCCCTTGCCGTGGGGTCAACCATTTACTGCGCCGCACTTATGCTTGAGAAAGTGTCGCAGATGAAAGAGCAGTATCCTCATCTCACCTTTAACATTTGGGAAGACGAACCCGTCTCACTGCTGGAGCTCCTGGAATCCCGACAGATTGACGCCGCCGTCACCACCACCTTGATTAAAAGCGACAGCATTGAATCGAAGGAGCTTGAAGACATTCCGTGTGTATTGGTGCTGTCTGAGCATACAAAACGCCTGTGCGGAGAAACGATTAAGCTGAAGGACATCGCTTCTTTGCCTCTGATCCTTTTGCGCACCGTCAATGGAAGGGGTGTGTATGACCAAGTCCTCCATGTTTGTGAACAGTACGGTCTCGACCTCCAGGTTGTCTGTGAATGCCATGACTCCGCGACGCTTTTGAGCCTCGTCTCATCTGGGTTCGGAGCCACGATTCTGCCTTTGACGATGATTCCCGTCCATATGCGATCGCATGTCAAAACGGTCGCCATCGAGGACAATCCGTTTGTCATGACACCGGCCGTCATCTGGAGAAAAGACAGCTACCTGCCGAAGCCGGTCAGACAGTTTTTGCAATTATTTTGACCCCCCGGAAACACGGAGATTTCACGCTCATGAAAACCAATTACTTGACTCATACTAAAAAAAAGTTATCCTTTACAATTGGGAGCTATTTTTTCTCAATAAAACTAATCAGAAAAGTGGGGAATAAAGAAAATTAAAAAAGCATTATTGGCTTTATTCATGATGGTCAGCATCGCGGTGCTTGCAGCCTGCGGAAACTCACAGGACAGCGGATCTAAGTCAAAAGACGGCGATCTTTGGGCTTCTGTCAAGAAAAAAGGCGTACTGACCGTCGGTACAGAAGGAACGTATGAACCATTTACCTTCCATGATAAAAAGACTGACAAACTGACCGGTTATGATGTTGAGGTTATTCAAGAAGTCGCGAAACGCCTCGGTCTGAAAGCTGACTTCAAAGAAACGCAATGGGACAGCATGTTTGCCGGATTAAATGCTAAACGGTTTGACGTCGTCGCTAACCAAGTCGGCAAAACAGGCCGTGAGAACCAATATGATTTTTCTGATAAATACACAACGTCAAATGCCGTCGTCGTGACGAAAAAAGACAGCACGATTGCGAAAGAAGCTGATGTCAAAGGAAAGACAGCGGCTCAATCATTAACAAGCAATTACAATAAATTAGCTAAAGAAGCCGGCGCGAAAATTGAAGGCGTTGAAGGCATGGCTCAATCCCTTCAGCTCATTCAGCAGGGCCGGGCTGATCTGACTTACAACGATAAGCTTGCCGTACTGAACTACTTAAAAACGTCCGGTAATAAGAACGTGAAAATCGCGTTTGAAGCAGGCCAGCCGCAACAAACTTATTTCGCATTCCGAAAAGGAAGCGGCGAACTTGTGACTCACGTCAACAAAGCGTTAAAAGAAATGAAAGAGGACGGGACTCTTTCTAAAATAGCTAAAAAATGGTTCGGCGAAGATGTTTCTAAGTAACATGCCTGAGCCCGTGATTGCGGCAGCCATTCCATGGGATCTGGTGCAGCAGTCATTCTGGCCGATTCTTTCCGGGGGAATCTATTACTCGATTCCCCTTACCATTCTTTCCTTTATTTTCGGAATGATCATCGCGCTGATTACGGCGCTCGCCAGAATGTCAAATATGAAACCATTGAGATGGGTGTTCAGCGTATATGTATCAGCGGTGCGCGGCACTCCTCTTCTCGTTCAATTGTTCATCATTTTTTATCTGTTCCCGACCTTTAATATTACACTGGACCCTTTCCCAAGCGCTGTCATCGCATTTTCACTAAACGTAGGCGCCTATGCTTCTGAAATCATTCGGGCATCTATTTCATCCGTGCCGAAAGGGCAATGGGAAGCCGGTTATACGATCGGCATGACCTATCGCAAGACATTGTTCCGCGTGATCCTGCCGCAGGCGTTTCGCGTGTCCATTCCGCCATTATCAAATACATTTATCAGCCTGATCAAGGATACATCTCTCGCGTCACAGATTCTCGTCGCGGAGCTGTTCAGGAAAGCCCAGGAAATCGGCGCGCAAAACCTTGATCAGATCTTGGTCATCTATATTGAAGCCGCCTTTATTTATTGGATCATCTGCTTCTTGCTGTCAATCGTACAGCTTGTGATCGAACGGCGTCTCGACCGTTATGTGGCCAAATAAGGAGGTTTCGATATGCTTTCTGTTAAAGGATTAAATAAATCATTCGGCCAGAATGAAATTTTAAAAAAGATAGATATGGAGATAGAAAAAGGGAAAGTCATCGCCATTCTGGGACCGTCCGGTTCAGGAAAAACGACGCTTCTGCGCTGTCTGAACGCGCTTGAGATTCCCAATCACGGCGAGCTGGCATTCTCCGATTTTTCAATAGATTTCTCCAAAAAAGTGAAGCAGGCTGATATCCTTCGCCTCCGCCGCAAATCAGGCATGGTCTTTCAGGCGTATCATCTGTTTCCTCACCGCACGGCACTTGAGAACGTCATGGAAGGACCCATTCAAGTGCAAAAGCGCGACAAAGAGCAAGTCAGAAAAGAAGCGATTGAGCTTCTTGAAAAAGTCGGACTGAAAGACAAAATGAATTTATATCCGTTCCAGCTTTCCGGCGGTCAGCAGCAGCGTGTCGGCATCGCCCGCGCGCTTGCGATTCAGCCTGAGCTGATGCTGTTTGACGAACCGACGTCAGCGCTTGACCCGGAGCTGGTCGGCGAGGTGCTCAAAGTTATTAAGGATTTGGCGAATGAAGGCTGGACGATGGTTGTCGTCACGCATGAAATCAAATTCGCGCAGGAAGTGGCCGATGAAGTCATCTTCATTGACGGCGGCGTCATTGTGGAACAAGGACCGCCGGCCCAAATTTTTTCCGCGCCGAAAGAAGAACGCACGCAGCGGTTTTTGAATCGTATACTGAATCCTTTGTAGGAGCCGAAGAAGAAGCGAAACACTGATTTCGCTCTTCTTTTTTTTGGCAGTTATGCTACAATGACAATTAATGAGATTTTATGAAAGAAGGGACCTCTTTGAAGCGGGAATTCGTGATGCGCTGGACGTTTTATTTTGCCGGTCTGTTGATTTTGTCTTTCGGGGTATCTTTAACCATTAAAGGAAAAGCTCTCGGCATCAGCCCTTGGGATGCCTTTCATTATGGGCTTTTTCAGCATTTCGGTCTTTCCGTCGGGCAATGGTCCATCGTGGTCGGCGCGGTGATCGTCGCTTTAACCTGCCTGTTCACGAGAACGCTCCCGAAAATCGGCGCCATCTTGAATATGCTGATGATGGGAATGTTTATTGATTTTTTTTCATTTCTGCTTCCTGAAGCGCACGCTTTTTCCTTAGCGGCCGTGTTTTTTTCTTTCGGATTGCTGCTGATCGGCTGCGGCGTCGGTATTTACGTATCGGCCGGGCTCGGCGCGGGCCCCCGGGACTCTCTGATGCTGCTGATTTCTGAAAAAACGGGCTGGAACGTGCAATGGGTGCGGAACGGCATTGAACTGACGATTCTTGCCGCAGCCTGGACGATGGGCGGACCGATCGGAGCCGGAACCATTATTACGGCTGTTTTGACCGGGCTGATTCTGCGTTTTTCTTTGCCACAATCCTCTAAACTGTTAACATATGCGATCTACGGGCGGGCAGCGTCCGTTCATTAAGAACAAAGCCGAATCGGTTTTGTTTTTTTTATTGCCGGACAGCTTGCGTCTGATATGATAGGATGGTTTTGACAATATTTGCAGACGGAGGATCTGGACATGAAGATTTACGGAGTATATATGGACCGCCCGCTTTCTCCAAAGGAAGAGGATCGGATGATGGCGGCTGTGTCCGCTGAAAAGCGGGAAAAATGCCGGCGCTTTTATCATAAAGAGGATGCTCACCGCACCTTGCTGGGCGACATGCTCATCCGCACCATTGCGGGGAGGGCTTACGGACTTAATCCGGCTGCGATTGTATTCAGCGTCCAGGAGTACGGAAAGCCGTATATCCCCGCGCTTCCGGACTTGCACTTTAATATTTCCCATTCCGGGCGCTGGATCGTCTGTGCCGTTGATTCAAAACCGATCGGTATCGATATTGAAAAAATGAAGCCCGGCACGATTGATATAGCGAAACGTTTTTTCTCGCCTTCAGAGTACAGTGATCTGCAAGCGAAAGATCCCGATCGGCAGACCGATTATTTTTATCACCTGTGGTCAATGAAAGAAAGCTTTATCAAACAGGCCGGAAAAGGGCTTTCCCTGCCGCTTGATTCATTCAGCGTCCGCCTTGAAGAGGACGGCCGCGTGTCCATTGAACTCCCGGACGGACATGAACCTTGTTTCATCCGCACATATGATGCGGACGAAGAATATAAGCTGGCGGTTTGTGCGGCTCATCCCGATTTTTGTGACGGGATTGAGATGAAAACGTATGAAGAGCTGCTGTAAGCATAGAAAAAGGAGGGTGTCCCCCTCCTTTTTTGTCAGCCGGATAGTTCCGCCTGTTTCTGAAGCTGCTTTGCTTCTTGATAAATTTCTTCAAACAAATCCGCGATGTGTTCTTCTTCAACGCATGAAAACGCGATTCGCAAATCCGTTTCATTAATGGATATCGTCCCGATTCCTCTCTTTTCAAGCAATGACACTCTCAATTCGCCGGCGTTTATGTCTTTCAGCCGGACACACATGAAATAGCCTGAGTTAAACGGATAAGGCGTCCATACGTCTTCATAGTGCTTGTTTTCTGCAAGAACGGCTTTCACTTTGTCAGCCCGTTTTTTCATGATGTTGTATTTCAGTGATTTTTCTTTCTCATATTCCGGTGACTGCATCGCCCGCAGCATGAATGTTTGGGACGGATGCGGAGCGCTTGAAATCGTTCCTCTGATAATTCCTTTTGTTTTTTCCTCGAGCACGCGCAGCGCTTTTTCGCTTTTTGTGCTGTACGTAATAAAACCGACGCGGAAGCCCCACGCGTAATTTTCCTTTGTGGCTCCGTCTATTTTCACGCAAAGCACCCTGTCATGCACTTGGGCGAGTTTGCTGAAGATGGATTCCTGAATGGCCGTTTCATCGTAAAACAAATTGTAATACGCATCGTCTACGAGTACGACAATCTCTTTGCCGGCCTCCGCTGCCTCCAGAATCACGCTGACGATTTCTAACGCTTCCTCTTCCCCCGGCGTATAGCCTGTCGGATTATTCGGGAAATTCAGCACGACAATCGCCTTCTCTTCCTGCTTTTTCAGCAGCTCGGACAGACCAGCCGCATTAAAACGCCCATCCTGCTGAAAAAGCGGGTACGTCTCAATAGATGCCTTGCGCCGGACACCGAAAATGAAGTTGTAATTTCCCCAATATTTATCAGGCAGAAGCAGCGTATCCCCTTCATTGACGAACAAGTCGGTGGCAATGCTCAGCCCGTGTGTCAAAGCGTTTGTCACGATCGGCGTGCTGATGTCTTTGCCGGCTAATGAAGGATTTTCGAGACGCATTTTTTTCAGCCATTCCTGTCTGAGCGGCTCTTTTCCCTGCGGCGGAGCATAATCGTAGATATCATCGGGGTTATAGGCGGACAATGTCTCTTGTATATGGGAAAAGTGCATGGACTCTCCTTGTGAGGTGGCGATTCCGATTGTGGCATTATACTTTCCGGCCTTGGCTTTCGCTTCCGCCGATTGCGTCAGCACCCCTTTCGGATAAAACAAATCTTTGCCCAAATCAGAAAGCATATGAAGCACGTGCGGGTTTTCATCAGATAATGTTCTGTTCAGCTCTTTAGCTGCATCATTCATGTACGACAATCCCTTCAAAGTGATATTCCATTAAATCATAACATAAAATTTTTGATAAATGAGAAAACTCCAAGGCCGATTTTGTTACAAAAAACAGACAGCGGATGCTGTCTGTCACATTTTATAACAATTGGCCTGCAGTGCTCCTGTTAATAATCTCATAAATTCGTTCCGCCACTTTTTCAGTTTCACTTAAAATGAACATGTGGCCGTCCGAAAACTCATGGAATATGGGATTTGCGGCCCATTTTTTCCATCCGTCCGCATCTCTGATACATTTATGATCCTTCCGCCCATTAAAAATATGGACGGGTGATTGAATGATGTGAGAATCAGACGGGCGGAAGCTTTCAAGCGCGCGGTAGTCGGATCTGAAAGAAGGCAGGAAAAATGACATGACCTCCTTATTTTCCACTAACTCCTGCGGCATTCCGCCAAGCTCGATAATATGGGCGAGAAATTTTTCATCATCAAGATGAGAAACTTTTTTCCTTTCCGCATGCGGCGGCTGGATGGCTGAGATGATCACGGCCTGCGGGTAAATGCCTTCCCGCTCCAGCTTTTGCGCCAGCCTGAAAGCGACCATGCCCCCCATACTGTGGCCGAACAGCACAAACGGGCGGTCAGGACTGAGATTCAACTCCTGCTTGTACAAGCTGACGAGCTGCTCAAAATCTTCAACGGCGGACATTTGATTTGTTCCGTGTCCCGGCGGTTCCGCGGCAAGCATCTCACACTCACCCTGAAGATAGGTGTGGAGCGGGCGGAATGATGCGGAATAGCCTCCTGCGAACGGAAAACAGATGAGCTGCGTTTTTTCTGTCGTATCGAACGATTTAAAGAGCTGGACCATTAGCGGCTTCCTCCTTTTCTATCGTGAAGTTGTCAGCTTCAGATGTTCATTCCTTAGGAATTCGAGCAAATGTGCCGCATTCCTTTCGAGACAATCTCCCTGAAGCATTTCTGCGTGAGTGCCGCAGCCTTTTTTCACACGGTATTCACCTGTCGTGGCTTCCTCCCACGAAGCGAGCCACGGCGGCATCGCAAAGTCCGGTTCTGATGTTAAAAGATCTATATCCGCGTTGACCGTGCCGGTGCTGACGGTGTGCACGAAATAAGAATAAAATGCGTTTGTTTTTTTGGCGAGCCCTTCTTTGACGGCTTCGTTATTCAGCGCTTCATTGTCCCGGTTCACCTTCATCAGCGCCTGAACATCACTTTCTACGGTGCGGCCATCCAAGTCGCTGACGCCTTGTTTTTTATAGGAATCCACCATGATCAGCCGCTCCACTTCACGGCCTTCGGCTTCAAGCCGTTTGGCGGTTTCAAAGGCGAGCGTGCAGCCTGCCGAGTATCCGAACAGCTTGATGGGCCCTTCCGGCTGAAGCTGATTGATCAGCTCAGTGTATCGGTCGATACGGTTGTCTTCCTCGATGAAATCGAACGCACAGATTCTGCAGCCGGACAGCTGTTTTGCCAGCGGCTGGTACATCAGCCCGTAACCGAGAACCGGCGGAAATGCAAACAGTGTGTCAGACTGATCTTTATTCATGATTGTGAGATCTTTCATTCCTTTTTCTTCACCGTGAAGCAGAAAATCGGCAATGCCCGCGATTGTCGGCGCTTCGAATAACAGCTTCACCGGGATGTCCGTACCGAGCTCTTTTTTAATGCGTGACGCCGCGGTCATCGCTTTTAAAGAATGGCCTCCGAGTGCGAAGAAGTCATCATGAATCCCGATTGATTCTGTTCCGAGCACCTCGGCCCAAATGCGGGCGATGCGTTCTTCCGTTTCGTTGCGCGGCGGCGTCTGGTCTTTGTCTGTCCGCTGCTTCGGCTCTGCTTTCGGCAGCAGGCGTTTGTTCACCTTGCCGTTTGGCGTGAGCGGGAGTTTCTCAAGGATCGTGAACGATTGGGGCACCATGTATGCCGGAAGCTGTCTGCTTAAAAAGACTTCAAGCCCGTTCGTGTCAATTTCAGCGCTGCATACGAGGTATGCATCAATGTAAGCGTCTCCCGATTCATTGCGGCTGACGGCTGCAACAGCTTCTTTAATACCTTGATACGCTTGGATCTGCTTTTCAATTTCTTCAAGTTCAATACGGTGTCCGCGGATTTTGACTTGATCGTCAATACGGCCGGCAAATTCAATCGTGCCGTCCGGGAGCCAGCGCGCCAAGTCGCCCGTGCGGTATAGGCGCTCACCGGGCTTGAATGGATTCGGGATGAATTTTTGCTTCGTCAAATCTTCCCGGTTGAGATAGCCGTTTGACACACCCATTCCGGTCAGCGTCAATTCACCGACCGCTCCGAATGGCTGCAGCCGCCCTGTTTCCGTGAGAATGTAAGCGCCCGTTTCATTCAGCGGCCTGCCGATCGGGACAGCCGACATGGATTCAGGAATGTCATGAATGGTATGAGCCGTTGCGAACACGGTCACTTCAGTCGGCCCGTACACGTGAATGAGTCTGCCCGGCCCCATGATGCGGAGCGCTTTTCTGACATGGGCCGCGGAAGCGCGTTCTCCGCCGAATAGGATATGCCGGAGCCCTTTCATCCACTCGCCACCCGCGTCTGTCAGCACATTAAACAGCGCGGTTGTGACAAACATGACGGTGATGCCTTCTGAAACGATCAGCTCAGTCAGCTTTTCAGTATTCAAAATGGTGTCCTTATCCGCAATGACGAGCCTTGCTCCGTTTAAAAGCGATCCGTAAAAATCGAAGGTGAAACCGTCAAAGGCATAGTTGGAAAGAGAGAGCACCGTATCCGTTTCGGATATGCTGATATAGTTTGTGTGTTTGGCGATTCTTTGAATATTGGCATGTGTGGTCACATTGCCCTTCGGTTTGCCCGTTGTTCCTGACGTGTACATGATATATGCCGGCATATCGGCGCCGCCGGATGCTTCCGGTTCATCAGAAGGGGCATCAAGCCCGTCTTCTCCGTCAATGCACATCAGGCTTCCCGCATTTGGCAGCTTCTCAGCTTCCGCATACAGCGCTTGATGCGTCACGATGCAGCCGGCTTTGCTGTCTTCAAGCATGTAGGCGATCCGGTCTTCCGGGTACTCCGGATCGATCGGCAGGTATGCCGCGCCCGCTTTTAAAATGCCGAGAATTCCTGCGGCCATCTCACAAGAACGCTTTACAAACAAAGCGGCTACTGATCCTTTTCCGATTCCTTGTTTTTGTAAACGGTGCGCGAGACGGTTTGATTCTTCATGAAGTTCCCGGTAAGTCAGCGTTGTTTCTCCGGCTGTTACTGCCGGCGCGTCAGGATTTGCTTCAGCCGCCTGACGGAACCAATCCGTCAGCTTTTTCGCCTCGGCAGACAGACGGGACGGATTAAGGTCTGTGACAAGCCGTTTCTCTTCAGCCTCATCTATGATATTCACCGTATGCAGGGGCGCTTCCGGATGCTGTACGATATAGCTGATGGCTGTCAGCAATTGCGATTTCAGCCTGCTGATAAACGCTTCGTCAAAAACACTTTCGTTGTAAGCCAGCTTGATCAGCATTTGTTCACCCGGCGACGCCATGACATTCAGATCGTAGTTTGATTTTTCAAAGACGTGGACATCTTCCATTTCAAACCCGTTCTGCCGTGCTTCTTTGCTGTCAGCGTCTTGAAGCGGATAGTTTTCAAAGACGATGATATGGTCAATCAGTTTCTGCTGGGAAGCCTGGCTTTGTATGTCATAAAGCGGGACATATTGATGCGGCTCTGACTCCAGCGACTGCTCCTGAAGATGTCTGAGCAAATCTTTGAAATTCATGCCGTCAGTGAGACGGACCCGCTTCGGCACAACATTGATAAACAGTCCGACCATATGCTCAACGCCTTTAATATCCGCGGGACGTCCGGACACGACTGTACCGAACATGACATCATCCGTGCGCTGATAGCGGCCCAGTATCAGGCTCCAGACGGCTTGAAGCGCCGTACTGAGAGTCGTATGCTGTGATTTGGCGAGCTCCGTGAACGCTTTTGTTTCCGCTTCGGGCAGGGAGAAAAGCAGTTCCTTCGGCTGATATTCGGCTTTCTGTTTGTTCCTTTGCTCGGCGAACGTCGTCTGACCCTCGAAATCTGCCAAATAGCCGCCCCAGTAGCTGAGTGATGCCTGCTTGTCCTGTTTTTCCAGCCATTTAATATACTCTTTATAAGGCTTGACCGGTTTTAAACTGTAAGGCTTGTTTTCTCTTAAAGCATTATAAACTTGAAATAAGTCTTGAACGACGACGCCGAAGCACCAGCCGTCAAGCAGAATATGGTGATAGCTCCATACCCATTCATAGCGCTTATCCGCTTTTTTGAAGACGGCGGCACGCATCGGAATGTCACGGGTCAGCTGGAATCCTTTCACCTTATCTTTCTCTTTATACTCATTGATGGCGGTCATCTGTTCGCTTTCAGAAAGATGTGTCAGATCGATTTCGTCAATATGAAAAGTTCTTTTTTTCAGGACGACCTGCACCGGGCGTTTGACTTTTTCATGGATGAACACGGTACGAAAAATATCGTACCGGTCCACAATGACGTTCATGCTTTCTTCCAGCATCCTGACGGAAAAATCACCTTTTACTTTCATTGTCATTTGTTCGATGTAAAAGCTTTGGCCGGGATTCAGGAGAGTATGAAACAGCATTCCCTCCTGCATCGGCGACAAATAATACATATCCTGAACTTGATCCTTGCTGAATTGGCTCATCTGCTCCGCTCCCCCCTTCTGTTATCTGTTTTTATCACGTTAAATTCTCCTCAAGCATGTCAAAGATGTCTCCCATTTCATCCATCTCAAGATCCTTCGCGCTGAAATCGCTCGGCGTAAATTCTTTCTCCTCTTTGGCCGTGCAATGGCGGATGATCATTAAGAGATTGTCTTTAAATCGTTCTATCTGTGTTTCAACGGTGCTTCTTTCATATTCCTCCTGATTGTATGAGCAGGAAATGACGAAGCGGCCGCCGGTGATCATACCGCTGAAGCTCAATGCGTATAACGCTTCTGACTCTTCGCTGACCTGACGTCCCATATCATATGGAGACGGCTCAAACCATTCGGTTTTCACCTCATTGTCAAACTGCCCTAAGTAGTTAAAACTGATTTCTGGCGTGAAACTTCTTTCTGTTTCATCTGGTGACAGATATCGAAGAATTCCGTAGCCGACGCCTTTATCAGGAACGCGCCTCACCGTCTCTTTTACCGTTTTAATGACAGAGGAGACGCCGTCCTCCTTGCTGACCTGCAGAATCAGAGGATATTGGGCCGTAAACCAGCCGACCGTACGTGAAATATTGACATTCGGTATGATTTCTTCCCGGCCGTGCCCTTCTAAGTTGATGCCGACTTTACCGTTTTCCGTCCATTCACCGATCGTTAAGCCGAGCGCGCTGAGCAGAATGTCGTTGATTTCCGTTCCGTACGGATGGTGAACATCCGTGAGCAGCTGTGCCGTTTCTTCCTCAGTCAGTTCACATTTCACGGCCGCCGTATGCTTGACGAGCCGTTTTTTCGTATCACGGTCTTTCGGCAGCCGCGGCAGCTGTTCCGCATCTGCCCGCGCCCAATAATCCGCCTGCTTCTTCAGCTCATCTGACTGCGCAAACGTGTGCAGCGCCTCCGCCCAATCTTTGAAGGAGTGGGTTTTCTGCGGGAAAACGATGCTGTTTTGCTGCTGTGCCTGTTTATAGCCTGAAGCAAAATCCTCAAGCAGAATTCTCCACGACACCCCGTCCACGACGAGATGGTGAATCGCGATTAAAAGGTGATCGCCTTGTTCTGTCCGGTATTGCTCTGCTTTTAGCAGCGGACCGTTCCGCAGATCAAGACTGCCCTGAAGATGATCGGCAAGCCGCTGGATCTGGCTTTTCAGCATATCCTCGTCAGTTCCAAACAGGTCAACGATTTCAAAGCTTGTCTTGCATTCACTGACAGGCAGGTATGTCTGAATGACGCCTTCCCTTTCTTCACGGTAGACCATGCGAAGTGCATCGTGATGTTCGATCAATGCTTGCAGCGTTTTTTCCACCAGTACCGGATCAAAGCCGTCTTTCGCATGAAGCATAACGGACTGGTTCCAGTGGTGTTTGTCCGTAAAGTTTTTCTCAAAGAACCAGCGCTGGATCGGCGTTAAGTCCGCTTCGCCTTCGACAGGGCCCTGGTCGGCCTGCTTGCCTTCCGTCCGCTCCACATAGGAGACGAGTTCTTCGATGGTCGGGTGCTGGAAGAGATCCTTCATCTCCAGCTTGTAGCCGTGCTGGTTCAGGCGGCTCGCCATTTGAATGCCTTTGATCGAGTCGCCGCCGAGCGTGAAGAAATTATCGCTTACGCCGATCTGTTCAAGGCCGAGCACTTCCTGCCAAATGTCAGAAAGCAGCGTCTCCATTTCCGTTTCCGGCGCTTTGTACGCGGCGCTTCCCGCTTCAATGTCCGGCGACGGCAGGGCTTTTTTGTCAATCTTTCCGTTTGCGGTGACCGGAAGCTCGTCCATCTCCACCCAGAACGCCGGCACCATGTAGTCAGGAAGGGTATCTTTCAACGCCGCTTTGAGCGCTTCGATGTCCGTCTGCTGAGGCGCGACATAGGCGCAAAGCGCGGTATTGCCCGCTTTGTCTTCCACCGCTGTCACGGCTGCGTCATGAACTCCCGCAAGCTGGGCGAGGCGGACTTCAATTTCTGAAAGCTCGATCCGGTAGCCGCGCACTTTGACCTGCTGGTCGATGCGGCCGATGTATTCGATGCCGCACTGCGTGTTCCATTTGACGAGGTCGCCGGTCCGGTACATGCGCTCGCCGGGCACAAACGGATCGGCGGTAAACCGCTTCGCCGTTTCTTCTTCACGGTTCAGGTATCCGCGCGCAAGCCCGCGGCCTGCCACGCACAATTCACCGGCAATGCCTTCCGGCTGCACCTGATCGCCGTCGCCGAGAATATAAGCTCTCGTATTGGCAATCGCCCGTCCGATTGAAAGCGAATCTTCCTCCGGATTGATCACGCCGCTTGTTGCGACGACGGTGTTTTCCGTCGGGCCGTAGTTGTTGACGATCGTGTACGGCTGTTTCACCGCCCGCTTCAGCTTGTCGCCTCCGACGAGAAGCATGCGGAGAGAGCTATTTTCCAGCTCCATAAACTGTTCGGCCAGCTGCGTCGGCAGGAAGGTGATCGTCACGCCGTGCTCTTGGAAATAGTGATTTAAGCGGGTGATATCCAGCCGGATCGCTTCGTCAATGACGTGAAGCTCCGCGCCGATGGTCCATGTCGGGAACATCTCCCAGATGGAGGCGTCAAAACCGAAGCCCGCATATTTGGCGCTCTTATCGTCCGCCGTCATGGCGAATGCGTCGTGGTGCCAGAAGCACAGATTCACGAGCGCATGGTGTTCGACCATGACACCCTTCGGCTGTCCGGTCGTTCCCGACGTGTAAATCATATACGCGAGGTGATCCGCCGTTGTTTCCGTCTGCGGGTTCGCTTCATCATTTTCATCAAGCGGCAGGCTCAGAATCGAGCGGCTGCCGTCAAGCAGAATCGTTTCTCCGGTGTAGCCATCCGGCACATCGAGCGCTTCCTGCGTGAGAAGCAGCTTGGCGCCGCTGTCCTGCAGAATGTAGCTGATACGTTCTTCCGGATAGTCCGGATCAATCGGCACAAATGCCGCTCCCGCTTTCAGGACGCCGAGTACGCCCGCGGCCATTTCCAAGGACGGTTTCGTCAAAATGCCGATCCGTTCGTCAGCCGTGGCACCGCAATCCATGAGAATGCGCGCAATGCGGTTCGCCCTTGCGTTCAGCTCGCCGTACATCCATTTCACGCCGTTGTACGCCACGGCCGGACGGTCTGTGTGGCGGGCAGCCGTTTCTTCAAAGAGACGGTAAACCGTTTTGTCCCGCGGCACGGAAAGCGTTTTTCCTTTCCATGCGTTAAGAAGGGCTTGTTGTTCAGCATCGCTGATCAGTGAAAGCTCAGGCAGCTTTCTGTCAGGGCTTTCTGCCGCTTCCTTCAGAATTCGCAGGAAGCCGGCGCTCCACTTTTCAATTGTTTCTTTCTTAAACAGATCAGTCGCATATTCAAACTGAAGACCGAGGCCTTCTTGATCCGTAAAGCCGCCAAGCGTCAGATCGAATTTCGCTGTGCCTTGGTTCGACTCATACGGGGTAATGCGCAGGTTCTCCAGTTCCAGCGTTTCTTTATCCGGATCTTCTGTCGTCACCATAACCTGGAACAACGGGTTTCGGCTCATATCTCTCGGCAGGTCAAGCTTTCCGATCAGATCCTCAAACGGATATTCCTGATGCGCCAGCGCATCGAGATTGGTTTGTTTCACCCGTTCGAGCAGTTCGGCGAAGGTCTGCTCTTTGCGCGTTTCATTGCGAAGCGCAAGCGTATTGACAAACATGCCCGGCATTTGCTGAACTTCGGCGCTCGTTCTTCCGGCGGTCACCGAGCCGATAATAATATCGCGCTGCCCCGTGATTTTGCTCAAAAAGACATGGAACGCGGCGTGAAGCACCATGTGAAGAGTCGCTCCCGATGCATCCATTAATTCACGCACCGCTTTTTCTGTTTCAACCCCCGCTCTGAAGCGGACGGATTGTCCTTTAAAGCTTTGAACCGCAGGACGAGGAAAATCGGTCGGCAGATTCAGTTCAGGAAGCTCGCCGGAAAACGCAGAGAGCCAATAACGCTCATGCTCTTTCATCCGTTCGGCCTGCTCAGGTTCATTCTGCCAGACGGCGAAATCTTTATAATGCAGGTTCGGCGCCGGCAGACTTCCGCCTTTGTAAAGATGGGCAAGCTCTTTGACCAGCATGCTTCTGGACACGCCGTCGGCAATAATATGATGCATATCCAAGAGCAGCAGGTGTTTCTTTTCATTCAATCTGACAAGAGCGGCCCGAATGAGCGGAGCCGCACTCAGATCAAACGGCTTAATGAATGCCCGAATGATAAGATCGGCTTTCTCTTCATCAGCTGCTTCAAGGACGTGCAGCTCGATGTCTGCCTGTTCTGCGATCCGCTGCATCGGCCGGCCTTTTTGATCGATAAAAGACGTCCGCAAAGATTCGTGGCGATTGATCATCTGATTGAGCGCTTCCTGAAGCCTTGAAATATTGACTTCTCCTTCCATCAAAAGAACGGACGGCATGTTGTAGCTGATTGTGTCCCGGTCAAGCTGGTTCAGGACGTACATTCGTTTTTGGGCGGATGATAACGGGTACACGTCAGCCGCTCCGGCTGGCCGGATCATCCGATATCCCTCAGATACCGCCGATTTTTCGATATATACGGCAAGCTGGCGGACAGTCGGCTGTTCGAACAGCGCTTTTAACGGAACCGTTTTGTCCAGTTCAGCCTGAATATTGGCGAGAAGCATCATGCCTTTTAAAGAGTGCCCGCCGTAATCGAAGAAATTATCGTCGATGCCGAGAGAATCCGCACCGAGTGTCTTTTGCCAAATGCGGCACAGCTTCTCTTCCAGCTCCGTTTCCGGCAAGGCTGAAGCCGCTTGCGCCGTTTGGCTTGCGCCCGGTTTCGGAAGAGCGTTTTTATCCGTTTTTCCGTTGGCTGTGAGCGGAATATGGTCAACCTGCACGAAATAGGCCGGAAGCATATGAGACGGGAGTGTTTCGGAAAGCCGTTTGCGAAGCTCGGAGCCTTTCAGGTCGCTGTCGGACTTATAGTACGCGCACAGTTCCGGCAGCCCGCCTTCGCTGACCGCGAGAACGACCGCCTCCTGAATGCCGTTTATGCTTAACAGTACGGTTTCAACCTCTTTTAATTCAATGCGGTAGCCCCGGATTTTCACCTGGTCATCCGCACGGCCGATAAATTCAATCGTCCCGTCAGAAAGCCTGCGGACGACATCTCCCGTTTTGTACATCAGGCTGCCCGGTGAAAAAGGATTGGGGAGAAACTTCTCAGCCGTCAGTTGCGGACGGTGGAGATATCCTCTGGCAAGCCCCTTTCCGGTGATATAAAGCTCACCGCTTGCGCCCGAAGGAACAAGCTGCATTGATCCGTCCAGCACAAGCGCACCGGTATTTGCGATCGGGCGGCCGATGACGGGGCGCTGCTCATATTGATCAAGCCGCTCCATATTGATCCGCCCGGCAATGGCGCCGATCGTCGTTTCCGTCGGCCCGTAGTGATTGATGAAATCCGTATGGGCGTATACGTCATGAAACTTGCGGACATCGGACGTAATGATTTTTTCACCGCCGAGCACCACTAAACGAAGCGGGCTGAAACGGCGTTCTTCCGCAAAACGGGCTGTATTGACGATCATATGGAACAATGACGGCGTCAGCTTCATATACGTAATGCCGTTTTTCTCTATATACTCACCAAGCTGATCAGGCGCGGTGTACGTCTCTTTCGGCACAATGTGCAGCTCGCCTCCCGCCTGAAGGATCGGGAACAGGGCCGTGTATCCGAGATCAAATGCGTAGGAAGACAGCAGCACGGATTTGTCAGCTTCGGTCAGACCGGCTTCACGGCTGAACCATGTGACATAATTGACCAGATTGCGATGCTCCAGCTGGACGCCTTTCGGTTTGCCCGTTGTTCCCGAGGTATAAATGATATAAGCAAGCTGACCGGCGCCGGGCTCCGTTTCGAGCCGATCAGCGCTTTCATTCCGCCATTCTCCGTCTTCCATTACGACCGTTTTTCCGTTATAAACGGCAGCCGCGGTCATATTTCTCTCATTGACAACGAGAAGCTTCGTCCCGCTGTCTTCCAGAGAGTAGCGGATTCTCTCTTCAGGCGTTTCCGGATCAATCGGGAGAAACGCAGCCCCGGCTTTCATGACGCCGAGAATCGCGGTAATTAAGTCAGCCGAACGATCCATCATAATGGCAACGATGTCCTCACTGCCCGCTCCGCAGGACTGTAGGTGGCGCGCAAACCGGTTCGACTGTTCATCGAGCTCGCGATATGTCAGACTTGTTCCGCCTGCAACCGCCGTGAGATCAGGCGTTTTTTGCGCTTGCCGTTCAAACAGCGAAACAAAAGTGCCTTCAGGCAGGTCCGCTTCCGTACGTTTTTCATCAGAAAGGAGCGCTTCCCGCTCAGAAGCAGACAGCAGACTTGCATCAGCCAGCTGAATATCCGGATTTTCGGCACAGGCTTTAATCAGATTGACAAAATGAGTGCTCCAGCGGCGGATTGTTTCATCCGCAAATAAGGCTTTCGCATAATCAAAGCTCAATCCGACCTCTTCTCCGCGTTCAGCCGCTTCTAAAGAAAGATCAAATTTAGCGACATGATGATGCATGGAATATGAAGAAATCTGCAAATCACCGAGCCGCAGAGACGGGATCTCCATGTTCTGCATATTAAATAACACGCTGAACAGAGGACTCCGGCTTGTATCCCTCGTTAACGGCAGTTTTTCAATTAATTCTTCAAGCGGATAGCTTTGATGCTCAAAAGCTTGCAGACTCGCCGTTTTCACCTCGTCCAGGAATTGCTTGAACGTTTTTTTGCCGGAAGGATGCGACCGAAGCGCAACTGTGTTGACAAACATGCCCGGCACCTCTTGGAGATCAGGATGCTGTCTTCCGGCTGCCGGAGATCCGACTATAATATCTTCCTGTCCTGAATATTTGGAGAGCAGCACTTGAAAAGCGGCTAACAAGAACATATACATCGTCGTATCCGTATCAGCCAGCAACGTCTTAATCTGCGCCGTCACCTGCTTATCAAGTCCGAAAATGACGCGTTCCCCTTCAAAACTGCGCTCGGCAGGACGCGGGAAATCAAGCGGCAGGTCCAGCACCGGCAGATCGCCTTTGAACCTATCGAGCCAGTAAGCTTCGTGCTGATCGAGATTTGCTTTTTCACGCTGCCAGACTGAAAAATCTTTATAATGGATCTTTGGCGGCGCAAGCTCCGTGCCTTGATAAAGCTTCGCCAGATCACCGATGAAAATGCCCATTGAGCTGCCGTCCGTAATAATGTGGTGCATGTCAATCAGCAGAAGATAGCGATCTTCTTCAATCCGGATCAGCTTCGAACGGACGAGCGGCGCACGATTGAGCGCAAACGGTCTGATAAAGGCTTTTGTCAGCTCTTCCGCATCTTCTTCCCGTACCTCTGCGGTTTCCAGCTCAAATGATACATTTTTATGAATGGTCTGCACGACTTCTCCATCCGCCATGTCAAACGATGTACGCAGTGTCTCATGCCGATTGATTAATGCCTGCATGGCCCCCTCAAGACGGTTTTTGTCTACCGATCCCTCCAGCAAAAGTACAGCAGGGACGTTGTAGCTCGTGCTGGCCTGCCCAAGCTGATTGAGGATATACATCCTGCGTTGTGCTGAGGAAACAGGATAATGCTTCTGATAAGGCGCTTGTCGGATCGGTTCAAACTGCTGCTCCTCCTCGCTCTCATGCTGCAAATAATGCGCAAGCTCCTGGATTGTCGGCTTTTCAAATAACACTTTGATTGGCACTTCTTTTTGAAAATGCTCCTGGATTTTAGCGGTCATCATCATGGCTTTTAAAGAATGTCCGCCAATCGTGAAGAAATTGTCAGTCACACCCGCTTTTACCCCAAGAATGCCTTCCCAAATGTCCGCGAGTTTCTGCTCCGCTTCCGTTTTCGGCGCTTCGTATTCTTTTTGAACGGCTTCAGTCTGCGGCTCAGGCAGCGCCTTTTTATCAATTTTTCCGTTCGCCGTCAGCGGAAACTGATTCATCTGGATGAAGTGCGCGGGAATCATGTATTCAGGAAGTGATTCCGAAAGCGCTTTGCGCAAGTCTTCCGGCGAAAGGGCTTGGTCTGCTGTAAAGTAAGCGCAGATTTCATTTTCGTCCGCTTTGTTTTTCCGAATCACAGCGGCAGATTCCGTCACATTCTCCGCCTGGCTGATTTTCGCCTCGATTTCGCCGAGCTCGATTCTGAAACCGCGGACTTTTACTTGATTGTCAATTCTGCCGAGAAACTCGATCGTGCCGTCCGGAAGCCACTTCGCCAAGTCGCCCGTCCGGTATATCATTTCATCCGGTCTGAATGGATCACAGACAAATTGTTTCTCCGTTAATTCAGGCAGATTCACATAGCCTCTTGCCACTCCGCTTCCGCCGACGCACAGCTCACCGGGTGCGCCGATCGGCTGAAGATTGCGGTTTTCGTCCATAATGTATGCAGTGGAATTTCCGATCGGCTTACCGATCGGGACAGAACCTTCATAGTCCTGATCAATGAGAAAACTGGTCGAAAACGTCGTATTTTCCGTCGGGCCGTAGCCGTTCCAAAGCGAGAGCTCCGGTGACGCCTTTCTTACTTTGCTGACGATATGCGGTACAAGCGCGTCCCCGCCGATGATGAGGTGCCGGAGCGTGTTAAACATACCGGCATCCTTTTGGGCAAGCTGGTTAAACAGCGGAGATGTCAGCCACATTGTCGTGATCCGCTGCTCTTTAAGAAATTGAGCGAATTGTCCGGCGTCAAGCAGCGTCTCTTTTTTAACCGGGTGCAGCGAAGCTCCGTTCAGCAATGCACCGAAAACTTCAAAGGTTCCGGCATCAAAGCTGACGGCTCCCGTTTGCGCCATCCGGTCTTCTTCATGAACCGGCACGTAATTCGAATGTTTGACGAGCCTGATGATATTTCTGTGTTCAATCATGACGCCTTTCGGTTTGCCGGTCGATCCGGATGTATACATGATATACGCCAGATCGTTTCCGCCTGAAGGGAGATTCAGGTCTGTTCCGCTTACCTTTTCATCCGTGCTTTCGTCCAGCATGATGACCGGAACTTGCAATGTGCCCGCTTGTTCTTGATAAGCCTGAACCGTCAGCACGAGCTGAATCGAGCTGTCTTCCGCCATGAAGCGGAGACGGTCCTCCGGAAATGCCGGATCAATCGGCACATATGCGCCCCCTGCTTTTAAGACGGCAAGCATTCCGATAACGGTTTCCGCAGACCGGTCATTCATAATAGCTGCGGTCCGGCCTTTTTCCAGTCCGTTCCCGACAAGATGTCTCGCCAGACGGTTGGCCGCTTCGTTTACTTCGCGGTAAGTCCACTCGTGTCCATCTTCTTTTATCGCGATGCTTGCAGGCGTCCGGTTTGCTTGTGCTTCAAACAAACGGTGAACGGCCTCCTCTTTTGGAAGCTCCGTTTTCGTATCATTGAATATTTCAACAATCTGCCGTTCTTCCTCGCCTGAAACAAGGCCGAGATCCCGCACGGGGGCATCAGGCGTTCCGACCGCCGCTTTCATCATGCGCGTCAGATGATGCGCCGTTCGTTCGATGGCATCATGAGCGAAAGCCGCCCCGTTGTATTTGATTTTGACAGTCCACGTTTTTCCCGGATAAACGATGAGATTGAAATCAAAGCTCGTCTGCTCAAAAGCATGTTCCACTTTTATGGAAAATCCGAGTCTTTCCTCCATGCCCCCGTTTTCGAGCTCTTTGTCCAGCGGATAATTTTCAAACGCGACCAAATGATTCAAGAGGCTGCCGTCCAGAGCGGAGCGCTTTTGAATGTCATAGAGCGGCACATAATCATAGCGCTCAGCTTCCACTGCGTTTTTCTGAACTGCCGTCATCACGTCAGAAAAGGATGCTTCTTTGTCAATCTTGATTCTGACGGGAATCGTATTGATGAACAGCCCGGCCATTGTTTCAATGCCGTTGATTTCTGAAGGACGGCCTGATACGACAGTTCCGAACACTACATCGTCTGTATAGTTGTATTTGCTGAGCACCGCGCCCCAAACGGCCTGAAACAAGTTAGGCCCCGTGACTTGATGCCGGTTGGCGGTCTGCTGAATTTGCGCGACCAGCTCTTCATCCCAGACAAAAGAATATTCTTCATTTTGGTAGCCTTTCTTTTCTGATGCCAGACGGCCCGGGAGCAGACTCGGCTGTTCGAAATCCGCCAAGCGGCTGCTCCAATATTGTTCCGCCTCATCATAATCCCGTCCTCCGAGCCATTTGATATAGTCAGAGTAAGGCTTGCCCTGGCTTCCCCCGGCGGGCCGGCCGGCACGAAGCGCTTCATAGTTTTGAAACAGGCTTTTCATCAAAACGCCCATACTCCAGCCGTCCATGACGATATGATGATTGCTCCAGACGAGATACAGCTCCTTCTCACTGAGTCTGAATACCGCCGCTTTAAAGAGAATATCCTTCGCCAGATGAAAACCCTGCTGCTGCACATCGCGTTTATAGCGCTCTATATATTCGGTTTGCCGTTCTTCATCTAATTGACTGATATCTTCATAGTGCACCTTTGTCTTCCGCTCCGCCAATACGACTTGGCGCGGTTTTTGAAGCTGCTGGTGCACGAATACCGTACGCAGGATGTCATATGTCCGGATCAGCTCATTGACGCTTTTTTCAAAAAGCTCAAGCTGAAAGCATCCATGAATCCTAAGCTCTAATTGTGTGAAGTAGGAGGTAGAATGCGGATCAAGCAGCGCATGATACAGCATTCCCTCCTGCATCGGTGTGAGTGCATACACCTTTTGAATCGATTTTTTGCTCATAAGTCACCTCTGCCTTTTCTGTTAAAGAATTTCCATTAATTTATCAAGTTCATCAAGCGTCAGATCATCATCACCAAGATCACTAGGCGTAAGTTCAGGGCCGTCTTGAGACAGGCAATGATCTATGATTTCCAGAAGGTGCCCTTTAAAGCTGTCACTGAACGATTGAATGGTTTTTTCATGAAATTCGAGAGAATGATAGGCAAACGTCATCGTCATCTGCCCATTTTCTATAAATCCGACAATATCAAGCGCATTCGGCTTCTCCGTGTCAGGGCTCAGCGATTGTCCTGACGGCATATCGGACCTTGTAAATAAGCCGGAATCCGACATCTCATTAAACTGTCCTAAGTAGTTAAAGCTGATATCCGGATCAATCTCAAACGACAGATTCTCTTTATGCTCAGGCGCCGTTACATAACGCAGAATACCGTAACCGACTCCCTTGTTCGGGATATGCCTGATGTCTTCTTTCATTTGTTTCAGCTGATATGAAAGATCGTCGGCGTGTTTCATCTCAAGGATCATCGGATACATGCTCGTAAACCACCCGACCGTCCGGGTGATATTCAGGCCGTCAAGAATGTCCTCGCGCCCGTGGCCTTCCAAGTGAACGCCGATCGTGTCTTCACCCGTCCACTCTTTCAGCGCCAGTCCGAGCGCCGTGAGCAGGATGTCGTTCATTTCCGTATGGTAGGCTTCATGTACATTTGTCGTCAGCTGTTCAGTTTGTTCAGCTGTCAGAGAGAAGCTGACCGTTCTTGTATATTTCATGCGCTGATCAGAAGACTGCCTGTCTTTCGGGAGCTGAGTGCATACCTCTTTTTCCTCAAGCTCTTTCCAGTAATCCGCTTCTTTCAGAAACGCCTTCGTATTTGCGTATTCTTTGATTCTCTCAGCAAATTCCGCAAATGAATGTGTTTTCGGCGGCAGCGCCGGTTCATTGCCTTGCTTCAGCTGTGTATAAACGGAAGTGAAGTCCTCCAGTAAAATCCGCCAAGATACACCGTCTACGACTAAGTGATGAATCGCAAGGAGAAGGTGATCTCCGTCTTCCGCCCGGAAGAGCCCGGCCTTCAGCAGAGGTCCTGTTTCCAGTGAAATACTGCTTTGAAGACGATCTGCTTCCCGTTCGATACGGTCTTCATGATCTTCAGCAAGTCCGTTCAGCTCAAAGACGTTCAGTTCAACAGGGGCATCCTCAAGCCCTCTGTAATACGGTTTTTGCTCGCGATAAATCATCCGGAGCGCATCATGATGCGCCGTCAGTACATGTAATGTTTTTTCTGTTACAGCCGGATCAAAGCCGTCTTTCGCATGAAGCATGACGGATTGGTTCCAGTGGTGTTTGTCCGTAAAGTTCTTCTCAAAGAACCAGCGCTGGATCGGCGTTAAGTCCGCTTCGCCTTCGACAGGGCCCTGATCGGCCTGCTTGCCTTCCGTCCGCTCCACATAGGAGACGAGCTCTTCGATGGTCGGGTGCTGGAAGAGATCCTTCATCTCCAGCTTGTAGCCGTGCTGGTTCAGGCGGCTCGCCATTTGGATGCCTTTGATCGAGTCGCCGCCGAGCGTGAAGAAATTATCGCTTACGCCGATCTGTTCAAGGCCGAGCACTTCCTGCCAAATGTCAGAAAGCAGCGTCTCCATTTCCGTTTCCGGCGCTTTGTACGCGGCGCTTCCCGCTTCAATGTCCGGCGACGGCAGGGCTTTTTTGTCAATCTTTCCGTTTGCGGTGACCGGAAGCTCGTCCATCTCCACCCAGAACGCCGGCACCATGTAGTCAGGAAGGGTATCTTTCAACGCCGCTTTGAGCGCTTCGATGTCCGTCTGCTGAGGCGCGACATAGGCGCAAAGCGCGGTATTGCCCGCTTTGTCTTCCACCGCTGTCACGGCTGCGTCATGAACTCCCGCAAGCTGGGCGAGGCGGACTTCAATTTCTGAAAGCTCGATCCGGTAGCCGCGCACTTTGACCTGCTGGTCGATGCGGCCGATGTATTCGATGCCGCACTGCGTGTTCCATTTGACGAGGTCGCCGGTCCGGTACATGCGCTCGCCGGGCACAAACGGATCGGCGGTAAACCGCTTCGCCGTTTCTTCTTCACGGTTCAGGTATCCGCGCGCAAGCCCGCGGCCTGCCACGCACAATTCACCGGCAATGCCTTCCGGCTGCACCTGATCGCCGTCGCCGAGAATATAAGCTCTCGTATTGGCAATCGCCCGTCCGATTGAAAGCGAATCTTCCTCCGGATTGATCACGCCGCTTGTTGCGACGACGGTGTTTTCCGTCGGGCCGTAGTTGTTGACGATCGTGTACGGCTGTTTCACCGCCCGCTTCAGCTTGTCGCCTCCGACGAGAAGCATGCGGAGAGAGCTATTTTCCAGCTCCATAAACTGTTCGGCCAGCTGCGTCGGCAGGAAGGTGATCGTCACGCCGTGCTCTTGGAAATAGTGATTTAAGCGGGTGATATCCAGCCGGATCGCTTCGTCAATGACGTGAAGCTCCGCGCCGATGGTCCATGTCGGGAACATCTCCCAGATGGAGGCGTCAAAACCGAAGCCCGCGTATTTGGCGCTCTTATCGTCCGCCGTCATGGCGAATGCGTCGTGGTGCCAGAAGCACAGATTCACGAGCGCATGGTGTTCGACCATGACACCCTTCGGCTGTCCGGTCGTTCCCGACGTGTAAATCATATAAGCGAGGTGATCCGCCGTTGTTTCTGTCTGCGGGTTCGCTTCATCATTTTCATCAAGCGGCAGGCTCAGAATCGAGCGGCTGCCGTCAAGCAGAATCGTTTCTCCGGTGTAGCCGTCCGGCACATCGAGCGCTTCCTGCGTGAGAAGAAGCTTGGCGCCGCTGTCCTGCAGAATGTAGCTGATACGTTCTTCCGGATAGTCCGGGTCAATCGGCACAAATGCCGCGCCCGCTTTCAGGACGCCGAGTACGCCCGCGGCCATTTCCAAGGACGGTTTCGTCAAAATGCCGATCCGTTCGTCAGCCGTGACACCGCAATCCATGAGGATGCGGGCGATGCGGTTCGCCCTTGCGTTCAGCTCGCCGTACGTCCATTTCACGCCGTTGTATGCCACGGCCGGGCGGTCTGTGTGGCGGGCAGCCGTTTCTTCAAAGAGACGGTGAACCGTTTTGTCCCGCGGCACGGAAAGCGTTTTTCCTTTCCATGCGTTAAGGAGGGCTTGTTTTTCTGTTTCATTCACCAATGAAAGCTCGGAAAGCTTCGCAGCCGGATTTTCCGCTGCGGCTTCTAACAGATGGAGCCAATAATGCTTCCATGTCTCTGCCGTTTCCGGTTTAAACAGCGCGGTGTTATATTCAAGCACAAACGTCAGGCCTCCGTCTGTGTCATCGGCCGTCATTGTCAGATCAAACTTGGCTGTTTTTCTGTCAAACGGATGATGCTTCAGCTCAATTCCTTCCATGACCAGATCTTCCGCATTTGCGTTTTGCATGGAGAATACCGCATCAAACAGCGGATTTCTGCTCGTATCACGCTGCACCTCAACCTTTTGCAGCAGGTCTTCAAGCGGATAATCCTGTGCATCAAATGCACGTAATGCGGTTTGTTTCACTTCTTCAAGATAATCCGCGAAAGTTTTGTCCGCCTCCGGATACGTCCGAAGCGCGAGTGTATTCACAAATACGCCGATGACGTTTGCGAGATCCGCATGTGACCGTCCCGCGACCGGTGAGCCGACAATGATGTCATGCTGTCCGCTCAGTTTTGAGAGAAAAGCGCTGTATGACGCCAGCAGCACCATGTACATGGTAGAACCCGTTTGTTTCGCAAGACTGCGAAGAGCCGACGTCTGCTTCTCCGTCAGAGAAAAGACCAGCTTGTCTCCTTCAAAGGTTTGCACGGCAGGACGGCTGTAATCAGCCGGAAGCGTCAATACCGGAAGCTCGCCGTCAAGCTCCCGAAGCCAATGCTCCTCCTGCTTGCGATACTGCTCTGATTCAATAAATGTCTGCTGCCATACCGCATAGTCTTTATAATGAATCCGCAGTGGCTCAAGCGTTTCGCCGCCATATAAGCGGGACAGTTCATCTATCAGCACGCCTACGGAAGCGCCGTCCGAAATGATATGGTGCATGTCAAACAACAGCAGGTGATCATGTTCAGCCAGCTTGACCAGGCCCGTTCTGACGAGAGGAAGCTGATCCAGGCGGAACGGCCGGATAAAGCTCTGAATAATTTGTTCAGCGTCTTCCTCAGAGGCTTCGTAATATTCCATGTCAATATCAGCTTCGGCCCATATACGCTGAACCGTTTCTCCATCCTTTATGTCAAACGTCGTTCTGAAGGCTTCATGGCGCTCTGTCAGCTGTTTCATGACGGATTTCAGCTTTTCTGCATCAAGCTTTCCTTTTAAACGCAGCACAGACGGCATGTTATAGCTTGTTTCAGCGCCTTCCAGCTGCTGAAGCACGAACATCCGCTTCTGCGGTGAAGAAACCGGATACGTTTCCCGCACGGCAGCAGGCATGATACTCTCAGCCGCCTTCCGTTCAGATCCGGCAATCAGCTTCGCCAGGCCCGCAGCCGTCGGAGAAGTGAACAGATCCTTTAATGTAAGCCGGACGCCGAATGTCTGCTGAATGAGAGCAAGCAGTTTCATCCCCGCTAACGAATGGCCTCCGATCTCAAAGAACTGATCATGGATGCCAACCCGCTCCATTTGCAGCACCTCAGCCCAAATATCCGTTAGTTTTTGTTCTGTTTCATTGCGCGGCGCCGTATATGACACGGCGTTCGCTGCAGTCACATCAGGCATCGGCAGCGCCCGCCTGTCAATTTTTCCGTTTCCTGTAAGAGGCAATTCATCCATTTGAATAAAGACGGCCGGAATCATATAAGCCGGGAGATCCTTCGCCGTATGCTCCCTCAGTTCCCGGGAAGATATTTCTCTAAGGCCGACAAAGTACGCGCAAAGAAGTTTGTCACCCGCGCCCTGGTCTACAGCGAGCACGATGCATTCCTGAACCTGGTCATGACTTTGGAGCTGATGCTCAATTTCGCCAAGCTCAATCCGCTGTCCCCGGATTTTCACCTGATGGTCGATACGTCCGATAAACTCGATATCGCCATTCGGCAGCCATCTGGCCAAGTCGCCCGTTTTATACATCCGTTCACCTTCCTTAAACGGATGTTTTACAAATTTTTCTTCCGTCAGTTCAGGACGGTTGTAGTAGCCTTCTACGAGGCCTTCCCCGCTGACGCACAGTTCTCCCGGGATGCCTGCCGGCTGTATTCGCCCGGCCTTGTTCATGATGAAGATTTCCGTATTGCTGACCGGTTTTCCGATCGGAACGGAGATCGCATCCTCTTCAATGACATCCACTGGATGGTATGTCGCAAATACAGTGCTTTCCGACGGGCCGTACATATGGAGCAGTCTTCCTTTTCCGACTGCCGCAAGCGCCTTCTTGACATGCTCAACAGACGCTCTTTCGCCCCCGAACATGATTTTCCGAAGCGTCGTCAGACAGGACGGCTCCATATCAACAAGCAGGTGGAACAGGGCCGTCGTAATCATCAGAATGCTTACATTCTCCCGTTTGATCACACGGGACAAGCGGGACATGTCCAGCACCGTATCTTTCGGAACGATCACAAGCTTTGCACCGTTTAACAGCGAACCGAACATATCAAACATAAAGGCGTCAAAGACGTAGTTTGACAGTCCGAGCACCGTGTCTTCTTCAGAAACGGTCAAATAGTTCGTGTTTTTTACCGTCCGTAATATGTTGGCATGTGTGACGATGTTTCCTTTCGGCGTTCCCGTCGTGCCTGATGTATAAGTGAGATTCGCAATGGTTTTTGAATCAAACGGCAACGCGAGATTGTGAGAGTCCTTTTCATAGCTCTCCTCATCATCAGCAAGCAAGATGACGCCTTGAAAACCGGCTTTTTCCGCAATCGGCTTGAGGCTTCGCTGAGTCAGGAGCACACTCGCCCCGCTGTCACGGAAGAAATGCTGAATCCGCTGAACCGGATGCTCAGGATCAATCGGCACATAGGCGGACCCCGCTTTTAACACAGCCATAATGGAAACAATCATATCCAATGACCGTTCACACAAAACAGCCGCGGTTTTTCCGCTGCCCCCGGCCGAAAGAATATGCCGCGCAAGCCTGTTGGCCCGTTCATTCAGCTGTTGATACGACAGGGTTTCCCCTTCGAACTGAAGAGCCGTCCGGTCCGGGTTCTTTTGAGCCTGTTCTTCAAAGATCTGCACGATCGTTTGATCTTTCGGGTATGCCGTGCGTTCCGGGTTGAACCGCTGTAATTGGTTCAAAGCCTCCCGTTCAGAAAGCAGATCATATTCGCTGATTTTCGCTTCCGGCTGAGCTGCCGCGCTCTCCAGCAGGCGGACATAATGCGTAAGCATACGGTCAGCAGTCGACCGCTTAAACAGCTTCGTGCAATAGTCCAGATCAAGCGCAACGCCTTCTGCCGTCTCCCTGGCCTGCATTGTCAGATCGAACTTGGCGATATTGAAGTTTGTTTCATGAAGAGACAGTGTCAGATTACCGATCTCCGGAATTCCGTCCGAAATATTTTGCAGGCTGAACATCGTATCAAATATCGGGTGCCTGCTCATATCCCGGGGCACATTCAGTTCCTCGGTCAGCCACTCAAACGGATAGTCCTGATGAGAAAACGCGTCCAGCACCTGCTTGCGCACATGGCCTAACAAGCCTGTAAATGTCTGATCCTGCTTCACGGTGCTCCGCAGCGCAAGGGTGTTGACAAACATCCCGATCAACCCCTCAGTATCAGAATGGTGTCTTCCCGCTGACGGTGTCCCTACGATGATGTCTTCCTGTCCTGAATATTTAGAAAGCAGCGTATAATATGCCGATAACAGCACCATGTAAAGGGTGGCTCCGTTTTTCTCGGCAAGCTTTTGCAGCCGTTCCCGCAGCGTTTTCGGCAGCTTGACTGACACGCGGTCACCTTCAAAGCTTTGCACCTGCGGCCGCGGATAATCAGGGAGCAGCTGAAGCACCGGCAGTTCGCCGCTGAAGACTTCCTTCCAGTATGCCCGCTCCTTCTTGTAGCCTTCTTCCGCCCGTTCCGCCTGCCAGACGGCGTAATCTTTATATTGAATGCTCAATTCAGGCAGCTGTTTTCCGCCATAGATGTCTGCAAGTTCCTTCAGCATGATGGAAATAGACACCCCGTCTGAAATAAGGTGGTGCATATCAAACAGCATCATATGGCGATTGTGACCGAGCGTTTGCAGACCGATTCTGAACAGCGGCGCCTCTTCCAGCTCAAAACGGCGCACAAAGTCCTTCATGACCTGCTCATTCGTTCTTCCGCCCGCTTCAATCACTTCAATATGAAATGGAACTTGCTCATGAATCACCTGTCTCGGCGTGCCGTCTTCTGATTGAAACGATGTTCTGAGCGCTTCATGTCTGCTGATTAAGGCAGAAAATGCACGCTCAAGTTTTTCACGATCTAAAGCGCCTTCGATCATGGCTGCCGCCGGCATGTTATACCCGACTCCCGCATCTTCAAATTGGCTCGCGATATAAACCCGCTGCTGAGCGAGAGAAAGCGGATAGCTCGCTTGCTTCTCAGCCGGCTCAATCGTACTGAAAGCCGGTCCTTCGTTTCGGCTTGCCGCATAATCGGCAAGCGCCGCGATTGTCGGATGCTCAAACAAGTACTGCAGCGGAATTTCAACGCCCATTTGCTTATGAATTTTCGTCAGAAGCGTCATTGCCTTTAATGAATGACCGCCTGACTCGAAGAAATGATCATAAATACCCGCCTTGTCCATGCCGAGTACTTCCTGCCAGATGACGGCGAGCGTTTCCTCCGTTTCATTTCTCGGTGAGGCATACTCGGACGAACTGACAGCCTGCACATCAAGCGCGAACAGCTTTTTGCGGTCCGCCTTCCCGCTCGGCGTGAGCGGAATTTTATCCGTTTTTGTAAAGTAAGCAGGCACCATGTAATCAGGAAGGTGTTTGGACACATACTCCCTGTACTCGGCAGGATGAAACTCGGTTCCTTTCTCCTGAACGATATAGGCGCAAACATCCAAGCTGCCCTGCTGATCCGGCCGTGCCAGCACGACGGCCTCCGCCGCGCCCGGAGCTTTTCTGAGCACCGTTTCAATTTCTCCCAGCTCAATGCGGTAGCCGCGGACTTTCACCTGATCATCTTCACGGCCGATATATTCGATTGTGCCGTCCGGCAGCCAGCGTGCCATATCACCCGTACGGTACATGCGGCCGCTCTCACTGAACGGGTCTTGCAAAAACTTCTCTGCGGTCAAATCCGGAAGATTTAAATAGCCGCGGCCTACACCGTCTCCAGCGATATACAGCTCACCGGCCGTACCGTCGGGCTGAAGCCGTTTGTGTTTATCCAATATATACAGCCGGGCATTTCCGAGCGGTTTTCCGATCGGAACGTACGCCGCCTGCTGCATCATTCCGTTATCTGCTGACACCGGGTGCACGGACGCATCTACGCACGTCTCCGTTGGCCCGTAGACATTTGTCAGCCGCGGCGCTCTGCCCGTTTGATGAAAGAGTTGCAGCAGCTGTTCAGCAACAGCTGCAGACAGGCCTTCTCCGCCGATGAGCATGTGGCGCAGTTCAATTCCGCTGACATCTCCCGCCGCAACCATCATCTGCAGATGCGCAGGCGTTCCGTCGGTGGCTTCAATCCGGTTTTGGCGATAATAGTCCAGCAGTGCCGAGCCGTTCGTTACAGTTGTTTTCGGCACGATATAAAGCGTCTGACCCAGAAGAAGTGAGGCAAAAATCTGTTTGACGGACGCATCAAAATGAAACGGAGCCAAAAGCGCCATTCTTAATGTCTGTTCACCGCATTGATATATCTCCTGCTGGAGTGATTGAACCAGATGATGAACTTGCCGGTGTTCAATCATCACGCCTTTCGGCCGCCCCGTTGTGCCGGACGTATAGATAATGTAAGCCAGCCGGTCTGATTGAGTGCCGACACCTTCAGCAGCCGCCTCATACTGAACGGCCTCGTCAAAATCAATCCATTCAGCATCAGTTTCACGCGCCTGTATCCCGGCCTCTGTCAGAACGGCCTTCGCTCCGCTGTCCTCCAATATGTACTGAATCCGATCCGCCGGAAAGTCAGGATCGATCGGCACATATGCGCTGCCCGCTTTCAAAATTCCCAATATTGCCGCAATGACACGTTCAGAACGGCCGAGCAGCACCGCGACAGGAGAGTCCGCTGATATCCCGGCTTTAAGAAGGCGTCCAGCGATACGGTTTGACTGATCATGTAATGTGCGATAGGACAATGTTCGGCCTTCATATACAACCGCGGGTTTGTCAGACAGTGTCTTCGCTTTCTCTTCAAACAGCGCCGGAATCGTCATCTCCTTGCGATAAGCCACCTGATTGCCGGAGGCCCGTTTCAGAAGCATCTCTTTCTCAGAATCCGAAAGAAGAGCGAGCTCATCAATTACGCGATCAGGAGATGAAATCGCATCTTCAATCAGCGTGATCAGACGTTCAGAAACAGATTTAATTTCCTCGGCTTTGAATATGTCACTGCGATAGTCAAAATCAATCGTCAATTTCCCGGTGTCCCATCGTTCCTTCACATGAATCGAAATATCATTTGTTCCGCTTCCGCTGAAGATCGGGTCTGTCAAGAAGGACAGATTCTCTTTTTTCTGCCACTGCATCACCTGATACTCCAGAGATACTGTAAACAATCTGCTCAGCGAACTTTTCGAAGCGCGCAAATCATTGACAAGCAGGTTATACGGATACTTTTGGTGGCGGAGAATTTTCATCAGATCCTTCATCCGGCCTTTGACGAATTCCAAGAACGACTGTCCTCCGTCAACGCTTGTCCGCACAGGCACCGTAGATACGAACATCCCGAGCATTTGCTTTTCCTTCGCATTCGTCCGGTTTCCCATAAACGTACCCGTGACGACGTCATCCCGGCCTGTTACTTTGTAGAGATAAGCGATCAGAGCTGACTGGAACAGAGAAAGAACGCTGACCTTATGCTCCCCGCAGAATGATTGAATCCGGCCGTACAGGTCATGAGGAATTTCTTGAGAAAACCGTTTCGCATCAAGCCCCGCATCTGCCTGGCTCCGTTTTAAAGACACAAGCTCCGGTACGGTCTCAAACTGTCCGTTCCAAAAATCCCGATCCTTTTTGAACCGCTTCGACTGCACATATTCCTGCTCTGTCAGCACGTGCTCGATAAAGGAAGGAATCTCCGCCTCGTTCTCACTTGCTCCGCCCGAAAGCTCCAAATAAATATCGGTAATCGTATTGCCCAGAATCGTCATGGAAATTCCGTCTGAAATAACGTGATGCACATTAACATAGAACCAAACCTCTTTTTCGCTGATGGTGTGCACGGAAAAACGAAACAAATCCTGATCATATAACGCCAGAGGCTTGCTTGCCTCGTCACGCCCCCATTTTGACAGCTCGTCCGCAGAGCAACCGGCTTGCCTGATATCTGTATGCTTGATAGTCAGCGGACGGTATTCGCTCACATATTGAACGGGCTCCCCCTCATCATCAAGCCGAAGACGGATTCTCATCGACTCATGCCGCCGGACGAATTCCTGTATCGCTTTCTCAACGAAATGGGCTTGTACCCCGTCTTCAGAAATGAGTTTCCCGAAGCCGGCAAGGTTTGAAATACTTGTGTGCGGATAGAATTTCTCTGTATACCAGATACGTTTTTGAGCATTTGTTAAAGGATAAAAAGTTATTCCCATATGTGTACGCCTCCCTTTTTAAGATAAAATTGTCAATTCTTCCTTAGAAACAGCCTCCCTCAATGTCCCTAACTCATTCTCAAGCCAAAAGAACCACTTACCTCCAAAACATCCCGATTCAAAACACCGCCGAAATCCGTCATCCATTACTTGTAAAGACCGAAATTTCGGCATCAAATTATGGGAAATCCAGACAAAAGTCAAGATTGTAAGCACGAAAGGTTTACCTATTTCTTCATGAATTTCTATATATCTACTTACGTTCACTTTATATGAAAATATTGTTTTTATCACCGAAAAATGGGTGAAAAGTTTCATGCGGCACACCGAAAAAAATTCCGACAAATCCAGAGGGATTTTTGCGGCATCCCGCAATTTATTTTCAAAAAATATTATTTACGTAAAATTAAAAATCTTTAAACTATAGTATAAAATCTGCCGAATATCCCATTATGGCAGAATGAAAAAAGTTAACATATGTAAGCCGATACAAGAAAAAAAGCGCAAGAACCGAAACAGGAGGTTCAACCGTTCGCAATATGATTTCATTAACCCGCAAAAAAAAGCACTCTATTTTACATAGAGCGCTTCAAAAAGATTCCTTAATTGCAGTTTTATCAATGTTGATTAATTCCATATATTCTTTTCCCCACTTATACATGGCGTCCAGAATCGGCATAAGGCTCTCTCCTTGCGCCGTTAAAGAGTACTCCACTTTCGGAGGGACGACAGGGTAAACTTCCCTGTGAACGATCAGATCCTGCTCCAGCTCCCTGAGCTGATTCACAAGAATTTTGTGCGTAATATCAGGAATTAAAGCTTTCAGCTCATTAAACCGCTTCGTTCCTTCTTTCCCCAAGTGCCACATAATCAGCATTTTCCACTTCCCGCCTATCACGGCAAGCGTCAATTCCTTTTCGCAATTAAACGTCTTCTTATCCATTCGGCTCACGGACAACTCTCCTTCCTCTGACTTTTCGTATGTTCATCATCTATTAATACACACTTACTTTTTCACAGAGCTTTCATCAGTTTATACTACCACGCAGTTTTGCTGAAACAAAGCGCATTGCCTGCGGGGACAGTATCCTCAAGGTAACTATTAGACTTCAAAGTGCGTACTTCTCAACATGCGGGACGCTCTATAGAATGTAAATACATTAAGAAGAGGAGTGGATATAAAGTGGAATTACAGCTCGCATTAGACTTAGTGAATATTCCTGAAGCAATTGAACTTGTGAAAGAGGTCGAACAATATATAGATGTTGTTGAAATCGGCACTCCGGTTGTCATTAATGAAGGACTGAGAGCCGTACAGCAAATGAAGGAGGCCTTTCCTCATCTGAAAGTGCTTGCTGATCTTAAAATCATGGATGCGGGCGGTTACGAGATTATGAAAGCGGCAGAAGCGGGAGCCGACATCATCACCGTTTTAGGGGCAACAGATGACTCAACGATCAAAGGGGCGGTTTCTGAAGCAAAAAAGCAGCAGAAAAAAATCCTCGTCGATATGATTAACGTAAAAGACCTTGAAACACGGGCAACAGAAATTGACCAACTCGGTGTTGATTATATTTGTGTTCACACAGGTTATGATCTTCAAGCAGAAGGAAAAAATTCATTCGGGGAACTGACGGCGATTAAAAAAGCGGTCAAGAACACAAAAACCGCAATTGCCGGAGGCATTAAACTTGATACGCTTCCTGAAGCCATCAAACAAAACCCGGATTTAATCATTGTTGGCGGAGGGATTACGGGCGCTGACGATAAAGCGGATGCTGCTTCAAAAATGAAACAGCTGATCACACAAGGATCATGAAAACGACTGAATACTTACATGACATCCTGAATGAATTATCCCGTACCGCATCATTAATAGCCGACAGTGAAGCTGACAAGCTTGCGGAGCAGATTTTATCGGCAGATCAGATCTTCACATCCGGAGCCGGCCGTTCCGGTTTTATGGCTAAAGCGTTCGCCATGAGGATGATGCATATCGGACTGAACGCTTACATTGTCGGTGAGACGCTTACCCCTCCCCTCCAAGAAGGCGGTCTCGTCATCATCGGCTCCGGCTCAGGAGAAACAAAAAGTCTCCTCCACACAGCCGAAAAAGCCAAAAGCCTTAACGGCATCATCACTGCATTAACGATTAACCCCGCCTCGAGTCTCGGCAAACTTGCGGATCTCACGATAACGATCCCAGGCTCTCCTAAGGAAGAGACAGACGGAGACAGAAAGACGATTCAGCCGATGGGTTCTTTATTCGAACAAACTCTTCTGCTGTTTTATGATGCGGTTATCCTAAAAATCATGGAGAAAAAAGAACTGAATTCGGCAGATATGTTTACAAAACATGCGAATCTGGAATGACATGCTGACGGCCTTCTTATAAGATGGCCGTCTTTTTATCGTTCCGTCGCGCAGAATTACAAACCGTCACGGGGCGGAAACTCGCCGACGAATTACCCTGCCGGTGAGCTTATCGCTATAATAGCCAATTATTCAGACGGCCGCAATCATTCATTTCTGAATAGAGAAACGGCAAAAAACACTTTCTGATCGGTTTTTTATTTGGATAAAGCGGATTTGTACGGACGGTTTTACAGATATTCAGCAGAATTGCGGCTGAAAAATATATTTTAACAGCTTTACAGCGGGACGATTCTGCTTTATTCTTGGACCAGCTTCACAGCAATTTAAAACTGGAGGTGATTGATACTCTTGAAAACATTAAAAGCACTGCTGCTTGTTCTTATCATCATTGCCGGAGCAGTCGCGGCCCTGATCAAGGGTGATATTTTCTCAGATAACGAGCAGACCGTTCAGAAGAGTGATTACGACAAGGTAATCCTATTTCCGTCCGATCGATATCCGGAAACAGCAAAGCATATTAAGGACGCGATAAAAGAAGGACATTCCAGCATATGCACCATTGACAGAGACGGAGTACATAAGCGGCGTGAACAATCTCTTAAACATGTGCCTGTAAAAACAGGATACGATAGGGATGAATGGCCGATGGCGGTTTGTAAACAGGGCGGAAATAATGCCTCCGTAGAATATATTTCTCCGGCAGACAACCGCGGAGCCGGCTCTTGGGTCGGACACCAGCTTACCAATGATCCAGACGGAACGAGAGTATTATTTAAAATCAAGTAAAAAACAGGAGGAACAGCGCATTGATTAAATCATGGAAACCGCAAGAACTGACCATTTCTTATCATCAATTTACAATCTTCCAAAAAGATTCAGAACCGCCTGTTATCGATTGGACCGATGAAGCCATTGAAAAAGGATACGCGGAGGCTGACGATGCTGTTTCATTTGAAGCAGGGAGAAATACGAAGGCATTTATCGTCCTGAGGCTGAACACAAATGAGCCGGTGCCATCCTATGAGAAAAAAGCGACTGTTCCCTTCGAGGCTGTAAAAGATGGGATTGAAATTGAAAGCGTGATGTCAAAAAGGCTTTTCTTCGATCTTCCGAAAGGCCGATACAGCCTTACCTGTTATTCAGTGCCTGCCGAAATATCCGATCTTCATGCAGATACGTATATTATTGATGCGGCCGCAATGTAAAAGAAATCCCTGAGAGAATCATATTTCTCTCAGGGAACTTTTATAAACTCTTACCGTTTGTTTCAATTACATTCTGATACCAATAAAAACTTTTTTTCCTGATCCGTTTCAGATCCTTTTCGTCTTCTTCATCACGATTGATATATACAAAGCCGTAGCGCTTTTGATAGCCGTTCAGCCAGCTTAACAGATCCGTAAATGACCAGCTGCAGTAGCCGATGAGATTAACTCCGTCACTGATGGCCTCTCTGCACTGTTCAAGATGGGAGCGTAAATAGTCGATTCTGTAGTCATCCTGAATCGAGCCGTCTTCTTCTATTTTATCGAATTCCCCCAGCCCGTTTTCTGTAACAAAAACCGGAAGCTGATACCTACTCGTTATACGCCGGAGGCCGATGCGCAGGCCTGTCGGGTCAATCGTCCAATCCCAATTGCTCGTCACAAGATCAGGATTCTTTTTCGTTTTAAACAGTCCCGGTATACCTGTGTCCTGGTTTGTCCCTTTCTGCCCCGTCGTGTTCATTTTCCCCTCCGATACACCATCAAGAGGATTTCTTTCATACGTAATCGTCTGATAATAATTAACACCGATGAAATCCGGCTTGCCTTTTGCCAGCAGCTCCATATCGCCGGCTTCAATGGCAGGCGCCCAGCCCTTTTCCTTTAAATAGCTGAAAGGAATTTGCGGATAAGTCCCCCAGCAGTACATATCAAGCCACCAATGATTCATAAATTCCTCTGCGTTTTCAAATGCAGTTATGTCTTCAGGGTGACTTGTCAGCGGATAAGCCGGTGAATATGCGAAGCTCGGGCCGATCAAGCCGTCAGGAACATATTTTCTGAAGGATTCAATTGCTTTGGCATTAGCTAAAAATGCGATATGATTCGCTTCATAAAATCGTTTTCTGTCCTTTACACCGGGTGGATGTGAAGCTGTAATGAATCCGTTATGAAAATTATAATTCTGCTCATTTAACGTGACCCAGTACTTCACCTTTCCGGCGAATCTTTTGTATAACGCAACGCAGTAATTATTAAAATCATCAATTATTTTCCTTGATTCAAATCCGCCGTACTCATCCATCAGCGCCTGAGGCAAGTCCCAATGATAGAGAGTCAGCACCGGCTCAATATTGTTAGAAATCAATTCATCGATCAAGTTTTCATAAAATGCGATCCCTGCTTCGTTGATTTCCCCTCTGCCTTTCGGAAAAATTCTCGGCCAGCTGACAGAAAAGCGATAAGCTTTCAAACCCATCTCTGCCATCAAGGCGATATCTTCTTTATAACGTTCATAATGGCCGACTGCTGTATCACCGTTTGAGCCTTTAAATGTTTTACCCGGTATTTTTGTGAAAAAGTCCCATACTGAAGGGCCTTTACCGTCTGTATTCCAGGCTCCTTCAACCTGATAGGCAGCTGAAGCTGACCCCCATAGAAATGTATCAGGGAAAAGACCCGGTTTTTCATGTATCATGTGTTTTCATCCTCCTGATGCGTATGATATTAATATCATACGTTATGAAACGCGTTTCAAAGCAATCCCGATAAAAACAAAAAAGCATCCGACTTGCCGGATGCTTAAGAATGATGATGCCGTTTTTCCAGTTTATGAGGGGGAGGCTTTGGAATAAAGCCGTTTTGTTTCATCATATTAAAGTGCCTGTCCATATGCTGTTTAATATGCTCTGCTTTTTCTTTCGGCAGGACGCCGTACTCAACATATTTGGAAATGACATGTTTGCGTTTTTCGAGTATTTCTTTTTCAAGTGATTCAATTTCTTTTTTCTGCTGTTGCGTAAGTGACATTGTTGAAGGCATTTTCGTTTCAGCGGCGTGTGCCGGCATTGTGAAAACCATTGCCGTAATGAAAAACGCAGCCAATGATAACGCAGCTTTTTTCATGACTCTTTCCTCCTTTAACGTTTGTAATATGTTGTGCCTTCATCCAGTTTTTATGCAAAAAAAAAGAGCGAAATTATTCGCTCTTTTCAATCGATTCATCCGGCAGCGCGTATGTGACATACGTTCCTGCTACAAAATCGTGGATTGACCGTTTGTCTTCTCTCATTCCGACCATGAAGGCGCTCACGATCACACCGATTCCAAACGTCACGCCATATATTAAAGCGCCCACAAGCACTCTTAAAATCATAGTAAGAAAGCCTACCTGAGTGCCGTCTTTTTTGACAATGCGGATACCGCAAATCTTTTTGCCGATAACGTAACCGTTCCAGTAAACTGGGAGCAAAAGAGAATAAAGAGTCAAAATGATGCTGATCATTGTGCTATCATTCGGATCTTTTCCTGTTGCCAGCATAAAAATAATCGCCAGAGGCACTGAAGTAATTAAATAGTCGAGTACTAAGGCTCCCAATCTGATCCAAAATCCTGCCGGTCTGTAAATATTCATTGTGTTTCCCCTCGCTATGGCTTCAAAATCACTTTAATATTGCCATCTTCTTTTTTGTCAAATATATCATATGCAGCAGGGGCTTCCGCAAGACTCATTTTATGCGTAATGATATCCGTCGGATCAATTTCATTTTGTTCGACCATTTGATACAGCATCGGCATCAGATGGATAACGGGTGCCTGCCCCATTTTTAAAGAGACGTTGCGGGTGAAAAAATCACCGAGCGGAAAACCGTCCGCTTCAGAAATATATGCGCCTGTGAGCTGAACTGTTCCGAACTTCTTAACGGCTTCTGACGCTGTAAGAATCGGACTGATGGTTCCGAACTGATTCGGCTTTTGCTCTGCTTTTTCTTTTGAAAGCGGCGTACCGTCCATTCCGACACAATCAATCACAACATCCGCGCCCCCTGACGTTTGCTCATGCAGCAGTTTTCCGATCTCATCATGTTCTGAAAAATTGAAGGTCTCTGCTCCGTTTGTGCGTCGCGCATGTTCAAGACGCTGCGGGACTTGATCGACTGCGATGACCCGTTTTGCTCCTTTTTTCCAAGCGAATTTTTGCGCCATTAAACCGATCGGCCCGGACCCCAGAATAACGACTGTGTCTCCTTTTTTCACTCCGCTGTGCTGGACGCTCCAAAAGGCGGTCGGCATGACATCTGACAGAAGCAGCACCTGCTCATCTTCAAGCCCGCTGTCTGCCGGAACCAGAAAAGAAGAGAAATCAGCAAAAGGAACACGCAAATATTCAGCCTGCCCGCCGGGATAATTACCGTTAAACTCCGAGAAACCGAATAAGCCGCCGGCATCTGTATGAGGGTTTGGGTTTGATTCATCACACTGGCTTTCCATCTGGTGCTTGCAATAATGACATTCACCGCAGCCGATGTTAAAAGGGATCACGACGCGGTCGCCTTTTTTCAGCCTTTTGACTTGACTGCCCGTTTCTTCAACGATTCCCATCGGCTCATGTCCGACGATATAACCCGGATCGGCGGGGATTCCGTTTTTATATAAATGAAGATCTGAACCGCAAATCCCGGTTGCGGTGATTCGAACGATGACATCTCTCTCGTCTTGAATGGAGGGTGCCGGGACTTCTTTCACTTCTATATGTTCTTTCCCTTGGTATGTCAGTGCTTTCACATTGGTCAGCTCCTTTTTCATCACTCCTTCCCTTCTCACCCGCTTCTAAACTTGGCCGGTATGTTATTCAGCCCGCTGAATGTCCCATTGAAAAGGATCTTCAAGCTGCGACCAGTCAGAATCGAACTCAGACGGTGTCAGCAGACACTGATCTAATTCCTTTGTGATGGCTGCTTGATCTAAATCAGTTCCGATAAACACCAGATTCGTATGGCGGTCTCCGAATTGAGCGTCCCAATCCTCCAGAATTTCCGGTTCCTGCTGTTTGATCTGCTCCTGCTCAAGTTTCGGCATCGCCGCCACCCAATAAGAAACAGGCTCAATCGAGACTGCCGGACCTGCCTGAGACATCAGCAGCGCAAGGCTGTTGCGGGTTGCGCACCATGCAATTCCTTTTGCGCGTACAATGTTGTCAGGCATTGATTGATGCAGCCAGCTGTCAAAACGAGCGGTATGAAACGGCAGACGCCGCGAGTACACAAACGAAGTGATTCCGTACTCTTCCGTTTCCGGAGTGTGCGCCTCATGACCTGCCGTCAGCTCCTTTATCCATCCTGCAGATGAACTTGCCTCCTCAAACTCAAATAAACCGGTATTTAATATGCATTCGGGAGACACCTCTCCGCGGACGGATCGGATCAGCTTGGCCCGGGGCTGTAATGCACGAAGAACTGTTTCAAGCTGTTCAAGCTCTTTTTCGCCCACCATGTCGCGCTTATTTAAAATGAGAACGTCACAAAACTCGATTTGATCAATTAATAGATCAGCAATCTCTCGTTCATCCTCTTCTCCCGCCGCTTCCTTACGGTCAAGGAGGCTGTCACCGGACTGGAAATCATGCCAGAAGCGGTTTGCATCCACCACAGTCACCATTGTGTCCAGCTTGCAGAAGGCTGTCAGATCAATGCCCATTTCTTCATCTATGTAAGAAAATGTTTGGGCAACGGGAATCGGTTCGCTGATCCCTGTTGATTCAATTACGATGTAATCAAACCTGCCGTCTTTGGCGAGTTTCTCGACCTCGACTAATAGATCCTCACGCAGCGTGCAGCAGATACAGCCGTTGGATAATTCCACAAGTTTCTCATCTGTCCGTGATAAGCCGCCTCCCTGCTTCACCAAGCCGGCGTCTATGTTTACTTCGCTCATGTCATTGACGATGACAGCAATTTTTAAACCGTTGCGATTTTGTAAAATATGATTCAAAACAGTCGTCTTTCCAGCACCAAGATAGCCGCTTAATACTGTAACCGGAATTTTTTTCATGAACATATCCTCCTGATAAAATAGAATGATTACGATTTATGATACATACCCGTCTCTTTTCAATTATTATGTACATCAGTTTAAATCGCAATCGTTACTATTTATTCTGCTGTATTCTCCGTTTAAAATCAAGTAAAAGTTATACATCATGAAAAAGACACGCTGTCACACGTGTCTTCCGCTCAAACTTAAACATCCGCATGGCTGCTTTCAGTGCCATAGCTTTTTCTCCAATAATAACCTGCTGCGAGAACAAGCACAAACGCAAGCAATGCGATACATGAAAAAGAGATAAAGCCGATAGCATAAGATCCCGTCACCTGCTTTAATGACCCTAAAATATTGGGAAGAAAAAAACCGCCTATGCCGCCGGCCGCCCCGACGATTCCCGTCACCATTCCGATTTCTTTTCTAAAGTGCTGCGGGACAAGCTGAAATACCGCTCCGTTACCCATGCCGAGCGCCATCATTCCGATAAACAGCAGATTGTAAAATGCCCGGTTTTAAGATGTGCGCCGTACGAATCAGCCCCATATAATTTTTCATAAAATTTTTAGATTTTTTCGTATTTTTTGTTACATTTCATAACATGCATCTTAAATATTTGTTTTTGCTGTGCTACGCTAAAAAAAACATAGATAAGGAGCGGATCATCTGATGGGAAAAAAACAGCTAGTCCTTGTTGGAAATGGAATGGCCGGGGTAAGAGCAATTGAAGAAATACTGCGTGTTTCAAAAGACGAATTCGAGATTACTATATTCGGGGCCGAACCTCATCCCAACTATAACCGAATCCTTCTGTCAAAAGTGCTGCAAGGCGATACAGATATTAAAGATATTACGTTAAACGATTGGGACTGGTACAAAGAAAACAACATTCAGCTGCATACCGGTGAAACAGTCATCAAAGTGAACCCGGAAAGCAAAACCGTCATCACAGATGCAGACAGAATCCAGCCTTACGATGAACTCATCCTGGCGACAGGCTCCGTACCTTTTATCCTACCGATTCCGGGCGCGGATAAACAAGGTGTCACTGCTTTCCGGGATATTAAAGATACAGACACGATGCTCGCCGCGTCAAAACAATATAAAAAAGCAGCCGTCATCGGCGGAGGACTGCTGGGTTTGGAAGCCGCGCGGGGACTGCTGAATCTCGGCATGGACGTGTCCGTCATCCACCTCGCCCCATTCCTGATGGAACGCCAGCTTGATGCAGCGGCAGGACGCCTGCTGCAAAACGAATTAGAAAAACAGGGCATGACCTTTTTACTTGAAAAGCAAACTGAAGAAATCCTCGGCACTGACAGTGTTGAAGGCGTACGCTTTAAAGACGGCACAATCATTGAAGCTGATTTAGTCGTCATGGCCGTCGGCATCCGCCCGAATACACAGCTTGGCGCAGAAAGCGGCATTCCGGTTAACCGCGGCATCATTGTCAATGATTATATGCAAACTGAAATCCCGCACATTTACGCGGTCGGCGAATGTGCCGAGCACCGCGGAATCGCATACGGACTTGTGGCGCCGCTCTATGAACAGGCGAAAGTGCTCGCAAAGCATATTTGCGGCATCGAAACAAAACCGTATGAAGGTTCCGTTCTCTCCACTCAATTAAAGGTATCAGGTGTCGAGGTGTTCTCTGCCGGTGACTTTAACGAATCAGAGGACAAAAAAGCGATTAAAGTGTTCGATGAACAGGATGGCATCTATAAAAAAATCGTCCTGAGAGGAAATCAAATTGTCGGTGCTGTTTTATTCGGCGACAGCAGCGAGGGCGGCCGCCTGTTTTCAATGATTCAAAAAGAAGCCGATATCTCCGAAACCTCCAAAATATCAATTTTACAGCCTCTTGATCAGGAAGCAGGTACAAGTATGACCGCGGCGATGAGCGACGATGAAATCATCTGCGGCTGCAACGGCGTATCAAAGGGCGCGATTATTCAAGCCATTCAGGAAAAAGGCTGCACATCCACGGACGAAATCAAAGCATGCACCGGGGCATCCCGCTCATGCGGAGGCTGTAAACCGCTCGTTGAAGACATTCTTCAATACACACTGGGATCAGAATTTGACGCATCCGCGCAAAAAGAAGCGATTTGCGGCTGCACCTCATTGTCGAGAGATGAAGTCGTAGAAGAAATCAAAGCCAAAGGGCTGTCACATACGAGAGAAATCATGAACGTGCTCGGCTGGAAAACGCCGGAAGGCTGCTCCAAATGCCGGCCTGCCCTCAACTACTACTTAGGCATGATCAATCCGGCTACGTACGAGGATGACAGAACTTCCCGATTTGTGAACGAACGGATGCACGCCAATATTCAAAAAGACGGAACATACTCCGTCGTTCCCCGGATGTACGGCGGTGTGACCAATTCCACAGATCTTCGCAAGATCGCCGATGTCGTCGACAAATACGAAATCCCGCTCGTGAAAATGACCGGCGGCCAGCGAATTGATCTCATCGGCGTGAAAAAAGAAGATCTTCCGAAAGTATGGGCCGAGCTTGATATGCCGTCAGGCTACGCGTACGGAAAAACGCTCCGCACGGTAAAAACGTGCGTAGGCGAACAATTCTGCCGCTTCGGCACGCAAGACTCCATGGCACTGGGCATTGCGCTGGAGAAAAAATTCGAAGGGCTCAATACACCTCATAAAGTCAAAATGGCCGTGTCTGCCTGCCCGCGGAACTGTGCGGAGTCCGGTATTAAAGACCTTGGCGTCGTCGGCATCGACGGCGGCTGGGAGCTTTATGTCGGCGGGAACGGCGGAACTCATTTGCGCGCCGGTGATTTGCTGATGAAAGTGAAAACAAATGAAGAAGTCTTAGAATACGCTGGTGCTTACCTTCAGTACTACAGAGAAACGGCAAACTATCTGGAGCGTACATCCGCATGGCTGGAGCGCGTCGGTTTATCTCATGTCCAATCCGTGTTAAACGATCCGGAAAAACGGCAGGAGCTCAATGACAGAATGAATGAGACACTCTCTGTCCATAAAGATCCGTGGCAATACTTCCTTAATGATAAAAAAGCTTCTAAAGATTTATTCGAAAATGTCGTCACGACTTCATAAAGACAGAACAAACAGTGAGGGGGAACGGACATGGTTAATAAAGATATGACAAAGGTTTGCATAGGCAGATTAAACGAATTACCTGAGAAATTAGGAAAAACCGTATATGTAGAAGATAAAGAGCTTGCCGTATTTAAGCTTTCCGACGGAAGCGTCCGAGCCGTGGAAAACCGCTGTCCTCATAAAGGCGGCGTCCTGGCTGAAGGCATCATCAGCGGAGAATACGTTTTCTGCCCGATGCATGACTGGAAAATCTCCTTAGAAGACGGAAAAGTCCAAGAGCCGGATCATGGCTGTATCAAAACATACGATACATTGATCGAAGGAGAGAATGTATACCTCCTGTATTGATCAAAGAACCGGATCACTTTTTCAAGTGGTCCTTCATTTTTTAAATTGTGAAGGGATGAAGCCATCATGAAAAACGGAATCGTATATTTTGTCGGTGCAGGACCCGGAGACCCGGGGCTGATCACCGTAAAAGGAAAACAGGCTCTGGAGAAAGCGGAGATCATTTTGTATGACCGGCTCGCAAACCCAAAGTTTCTTGAATATGCCTCACCGGAATGCCGGTTCATCTATTGCGGAAAGCTGCCCGACCGCCATTTTATGAAACAGTCGGAGATCAATGCCCTGCTGATTGAAAAAGCGGCGGAGGGCTTCACCGTAGTCCGCTTGAAAGGCGGAGATCCAAGTGTGTTCGGCAGAGTCGGCGAAGAAGCAGAGGCGCTTCATCAGCACGGCATCCGCTACGAAATGGTGCCCGGCATCACCTCGGGAATCGCAGCGCCGATGTATGCGGGAGTCCCTGTCACCCATCGTGATTTCGCTTCGTCCTTCGCCATGATTACCGCTCATGATAAATCATTACAAGGCAGGCCGAATCTTGACTGGGAAGGGCTTGCCAGAAGCGTTCAAACGCTTGTGTTTTACATGGGCGTTAAAAATCTGTCATTTATATGCCGGAAGCTTATGGAGTACGGAAAATCCCCTTCCGTCCCTGTACTCGTCATTCAATGGGGAACATGGGGGCGGCAGCGGAGCATAAAAGGAACGCTTCACGATATCCATGAAAAAGTACAAAGCCGTAAAATCACCAACCCTGCCATTATTGTCATCGGAGATATCGTGAATTTTCAAACACATAGCTGGTTTGAAAGCAAACCGTTCATCGGCCGGCATATCATGGTGGTCACCCATGGCGATGCTGAACATACATTGACAGACAAGCTGCGGGAGTATGGCGCCGATGTTATCGAATGGCCGAAGCGGATCATTAAAAAAATGCCGGTCAACGAAACCATCCTAAAACAGATCGGCACCTTTGAACATATCTTTTTCACATCACGCCTTGCCGTCTGTGAATTCTTTGACACATTGGCTTTCAACCAAATCGACATCCGCCGGGTGACCGCAAACCTGAATGCAGCGACTGAAGCGGCACAGAAGGAACTTGAAAAACGGGGCTTCCTCCTATCAGAATATCAAAGTGATTCTCCGCATTCACTCATTGTAGGGAGCCGTCAAGCGGCAGTAAACATGCCAGACTCAGAATCATGCCCGTTTTATGTCACCCATGAACATATTGCAGATGAGCGGTTCACTTCCATGATCGAACGCACGATCAGTGAGTCCCCTCTGCAAATGATTATCTGTCCGGACAAAGAAGCCGCTCAGCATTTGATCAGCGCGGGAAAAGAGATCGGCATATCACCGAACCCGTCGGCAAACCGCCCTCCTGTCGTCTGCATGGGCGAAGACGTGCCCGCCGGTTACGGATTTACCGCCGTGAAAAATCAGGAACAATTATTTGCGTTTATACGAAATGAAATGAAAGAAGTGCTCCTTCACAGCTGATGCGCTTTATCTGACCCCCGGCCCAACAGCGGAGGTCAGTCCCTTTTTATTGTGTCACCAATTTTTTATGATGAGTTGAATACATCGCCATATGATCCGCCTGCGGGTCCAAATATGCTTTGGCGCTGTTGACGGCGGTCGGCCCCTCAGTGAAACCGCCGGCTATCAATCTGAGTTTGCTTTCATAATACGCAGCGTCACCGGCAACAAACACCCCCGGAAGGTTCGTCCGCATATGTCTGTCAGCTTTAATTCTGCCTTCTTCAATCTCAAGCCCCCAATCCTTCATCGCACCGAGATCAATTTTAAACCCGTGGTTGATAATGAGCTCATCAAGCTTGATGTCTTCAGAAAGGCCGGACTCAGTTTGGCAAACGGTGACGCTTTCGATCCGTTCTCCTGTGCCGTTAATATGCTTCAAACGATACGGCGCAAGCACCCGCACGGAAGACCGCTTCATTTTCGCGACGCTGCTTTCCAAGCCGCCGAACTCCTCACGGCGGTGCAAAACGGTAACAGACGCCGCAATCGGTTCCAGCTCATTCGCCCAGTCAACCGCGGTATCTCCCCCTCCGGAAATCACGACATGCTTACCTTGAAACGCATCCAGCTTCTCCACTTTATAATGAAGGTTCTTCCCTGAATATCGGCTCGCATCCGCACTGTTAAGTTCATTGACCTCCAGCGTCCCCATGCCGACCGCCAAGATCACGGTGCGTGTATAGTGCTTTTCCCCTTCGGCACTTTCCAGCACAATGGTTCCGTCCTCCAGCCGTTCAAATCCGGTCACCCGCTGATTCAACACGATATCCGGCTCAAATGTCGCCGCCTGCTCCTTCAACTGCTTAATCAGCTGTTCCCCGGTGATCCCCGGTATTCCGCCGATGTCACGGATGATTTTTTCAGGGAAAAACATAGACACTTTCCCTCCGAGCCGCGGCAAAAACTCGATCACCTTCGTTTTCAGCTCGCGCATCCCGCAATAAAAAGCCGCAAACAGGCCGACCGGGCCTCCGCCTATAATCGTGACGTCATACACCTCATGATTTTCCGCCATTATTCTGCCTCCCGTTTATATCTATACTTAAAAAGTTTTAATTGAGAATCAATATCAATAAAAAGTATAACATACATCGGGGAGCGGTGTTTATTCATTTCTCATCACGGAAAAGGAGAGATTCACAAGCGCGGTTCAGTGAGAGTTGACAGGCGGGAGGGATTAAAGCTGAAACCAGTACGGCGACTGGTTTCTTTTCTATTTCTTTTTCATCAGCATAATATCGAGATACAGCTGACACCTTGTTCTGAAGTCGTTTAAATCAATTGAAGTCATGTCAAGAATCTGTTTGATACGGTAGTTCAATGTGTTTTGATGAATAAAAAGCTGTTCTGCGGCTGGTTTTGTTTTGCAGTTATTGAGGAGATAGATTTCTAATGTTTTCAGCAGTTCGGTACTGCTTTCTCTGTCTTTGGCTTTTAATAAAGCTAAATCATAGTTTACATATTCCAGTGAGGCGTTTTTTTCTTCGATGCTTTCAAGATAACGGTAAATCCCGAGCTTACTGTATTCATACGGGATATTTTCCTGGTTCCCGGTAATTTCGGCAGCCTTTATAACTTCAAGGGCTTCTATATAACTTTTGCCGAGCTTCAGGATGCTGCTGTATTCATTGCCGATTCCGATATAAATTGGAGTGGGGATCTTCTGAAAGTGAAAATGAGTCAGCAGTTTGTGGATGAATTCAGATGCTGCCGAAGTGCCGGAGCTTTTTTGCGAGAAGCTTGCGACGACGATGACAATATTGGAATCGATGGTTAAAACATGACTCACTTTATCTCGCAAATTCAAGTACGATTTGATATTTTCCTTCACATCTTCGACTGCCTCCCCATCTCCATTTGCGGCATGGAGGACGACTACTGAAAAGACCGACGGCAGCACGGCGTTCATCTTTTCTGCCTCCCGCCTGAACTCCTTTTCAGAGGAGAATTGCTGAAAAATCGCCCGCTTCACAAGGTCTTCCGCTCTCTCTTCCTTTTCCTGTTTCACCCGGTTCGTTTTATGGATGATTTTCCCGACATGAAATGATGTTTCATATAAAAAGTTGAGCTCTTCGTCCGTCAGGTTGCGGTCGAGCTCCTGAATCCAGATGTAACCCATCACTTCCCCTTTATGTTTAGCGCTTACAACCACTCTCTGATTCAGGCCGATACTGTCTATTTTTTCAACACGGAACGGTTCAGGAACGGTTTTCAGTTTTTCGATTACCCCGTCCTTCAGAAACCTTTCAAAAATCTGCACGGGGCATTTTTTTGAGAAGATCGTCTGCTGGTTGGCGGAGTCGAAGTGATTAATGTAATAAGAATTATAGGCAAGCAAAAAGAAATCCGCGCTTTCCAGAATGACGGGCTTCTGCAATTCATAACTGATGAAATCAATTAATTTATCAATGTCCGTAAATGAAAAAACTCTCTCTAAAAGCTCTTCCATACCTATTTCTCCTATGCTCTTTTTATCTTTATCATACTCTGCGGGGTGACTTTTTGTATAGAAAAAAATTCATATATTCCCAAAATAGTATTATCCGGAGGCCTGTATCATGAAAAGAGGAAAAAGGGCGGTCCCTTCTTCCTCTCGTTCTTTGCTTTTATTGAGAAAGTGTATCACGGTACTCATGAAACTGATCTGTGACATCTTTTGACGGAGCCTGTGTCAATAAGCTGACGACAAATACAGCAGCAAGGCTTACAGCAAAGCCCGGAATGATTTCGTACAAAAAGCCTGAAAGACCGGCATTCGCCCAAATGATTACGGTAATCGCTCCCGCAATCATGCCGGCGAGTGCCCCCCATTTCGTCATCCGTTTCCAAAATAAACTGAGCAGTACGACCGGCCCGAATGAAGCGCCGAATCCCGCCCATGCATAGCTGACAAGGCCAAGTATCGTGTTGTTTTTCTCCCATGCGAGCACCAATGCGATGATGGACACCGCAAGTACTGCCATTCTCCCCAGAAATACGAGTTCCTTATCAGAAGCCGAACGCCTGAACATGGATTTATACAAGTCTTCCACTAAAGAACTGGACGTAACGAGCAGCTGAGACGAAATCGTACTCATAATGGCAGCCAAAATCGCAGAAATGAGAAATCCCGTAATAATCGGGTGGAACAGAATATTGCCGAGCTGAATAAAAATGGTTTCCGGATCAGCCAGCTTCAATCCGCGCTGATGGTAATACGCGATTCCCGCGAGCCCCGTAAACAGAGCGCCGAGTGCAGATAAAATCATCCATCCCATTCCGATCCGTCTGGCGCGTTTGATCTCTTTCACAGATGTGATCGCCATAAAGCGCACAATAATATGCGGCTGACCGAAATAGCCGAGCCCCCACGCAAATAAAGAAATAATGCCTAGAACGGTCGTTCCTTTGAACATATTAAACAGTTCCGGGTTGACTGAACGGATATCGGCAACGGTTTCTCCCGGGCCGCCCGTATGAAAAATTGTCACAATCGGCACGAGAATAAGCGCCGCAAACATAATGATCCCTTGGACAAAGTCCGTCCAGCTTACCGCCAAAAAGCCTCCGAACAAGGTGTAGGCGACAACGACGCCTGTCACGACCCACAGCCCCGTGTGGTAATTCAATCCTAAAATGCTTTTGAATAAGACGCCTCCGGATACCATGCCGGATGATACGTAAAATGTGAAAAAAACGAGAATGACAAGACCCGAAAACAGCCTGAGAAGCTTCGTGTGATCGCCGAAACGATTTTCAAGGAAACCCGGAATGGTAATGGAATTTCCCGCTTTTTCGGTATACGTTCTCAGTCTCGGTGCCACGAAAAGCCAGTTCGCCCATGCTCCGAGCACAAGTCCGATGACAATCCAAGCGCCGCTTAGCCCCGTTGAAAACATGGCGCCCGGAAGCCCCATTAAGAGCCATCCGCTCATATCCGCCGCTCCCGCGCTGAGCGCTGTCACGGCAGGGCCTAAAGAACGCCCCCCGAGCATATAATCCGTCAGATTTGACGTCCGTCTGTAGGCGTAATAACCGATAAACAGCATTCCCGCCATATAAATACAAATGGAAATAATCAACTGAATGTTTGCTATGGCATTTCCTCCTCCGTTTTATATGTTTATGGTGAAATGGACACCCCCCGCGAGGAGGTGCCCATTCAGTCCCGCTTAAAACATTTCACTGATTGTTTTCGCCTGCATGTGAAGGGCCAAGTAATCCGGGCCGCCCGCTTTTGAATCCGTTCCGGACATTTTGAAGCCTCCGAACGGATGGTAGCCGACAATCGCTCCCGTACAATTGCGGTTGAAGTACAGGTTGCCGACATGGAACTCCTGTTTCGCCCGTTCAATATGTTTGCGGTTGTTTGTGATAACCGCTCCTGTCAAACCATATTCGGTATTGTTTGCCACTTCCAGCGCTTCATCAAAGTTTGACACTTTAGAAAACGCGACGACCGGACCGAAAATCTCTTCCTGCATGAGTCTGGCTTTCGGATCAAGGTCAGCGAAGATCGTCGGCTTGATGAAGTAGCCTTTTGAATCATCTCCGGTGCCGCCGCTGACTAAACGGCCTTCTTCTTTTCCGATTTCAATGTAGCTCATGATTTTGTCGTAAGAGCCTTGGTCGATGACAGGGCCCATATACACGTCAGCGCTGTCAGGGCTTGCCGTCACTTTTGATTCAGTGATTTCGATGACACGCTCAAGAACGGCATCGTATACTTTTTCATGCACAACCGCACGGGATCCGGCAGAACATTTTTGTCCCGCAAAGCCGAATGCTGATGTGAAAATGGATTGTGCCGCCAATTCAATGTCCGCATCCTCGTCAACAACAACCGTATCTTTACCGCCCATTTCAGCAATGACGCGTTTCAGATGCTGCTGCCCCGGCTGCACTTTTGCCGCGCGTTCGAAAATTCTCGTACCGACTTCACGTGATCCCGTAAACGTAATGATGCTTGTTTTCGGGTGATCGACGAGATAGTCTCCCACTTCCGCTCCGCTTCCCGGCACAAAGTTGACAACGCCCTTCGGAAGGCCTGATTCTTCAAGCACTTCTACGAATTTTGCCGCGATGACAGGTGTCGCGCTTGCCGGTTTAAGAACGACCGTGTTGCCCGTTACAATCGGTGCCACTGTCGTTCCCGCCATAATTGCAAAGAGGAAGTTCCATGGCGGAATGACGACCGTTACGCCTGTCGGTGTGTAGACATATTGGTTCTTTTCGCCTTCGTGGCTGTTGACCGGCTTGCCTTTTGCCAATTCAACCATCTGGCGCGCGTAGTATTCCATAAAGTCGATGGCTTCCGCCGTATCCGCATCAGCTTCGTTCCAAGGCTTTCCCGCTTCCTTGACGAGCAGGGCGGAGAATTCGTGCTTTCTGCGGCGGACTTTGGCAGCCGCGCGGAACAGAACGGCCGCTCTTTCCTCAGGGGATGTGTATCTCCATTCCTCAAACGCTTTAGCGGCTGCTTCGATTGCCTGCTCGGCATGCTCCTGAGATGCCTTTGACACTTTTCCGACGACTTCTTCTTTGTCTGCAGGGTTAATGGATACGATTTTTGCTTCCGTCTCTACTTTTTCACCGTTGATGACGAGCGGATAATCTTTTCCCAGATATTCGTTTACAGTCGCAAGCGCTTTCTTGAATTCTTCAACGTTTGATTGATCTTGGAAATTCGTGAATGGTTCGTGTTTATAAGGTGTAGTCATTGTCATCTCTCCCTTTTTTTACTTCTTTGTCATTCCTTTAAAGGCGAATGCGATGTTTGAGGGGCGTTCAGCGAGCCGTCTCATGAAATAGCCGTACCAGTCATCGCCGTAAGGCAGGTAGACTCTCATGTTGTATCCTTCTTCCACAAGGCTGAGCTGGGTTTGCGAGCGCATGCCGTACAGCATCTGAAACTCAAAGCGGTCGTTCGGAATGCCGTGCTCTTTGACAAGCTGCTTTGTAAAATCGATCATCTTGTCGTCATGCGTGGCAATTGCCGTATAATGTCCTTTTAAAAGCTGTTTGCGGATGAGTTTTTTATAATTTTCATCTACGTCGCTTTTTTCAGGATAGGCCACCTTTTCCGATTCTTTATAGGCTCCTTTGACAAGGCGCAGAAACGGGTTCAGCGGGCCAAGGTCATCAAGATCCTTCTCCGTTCTGTACAGATAAGCCTGTACCACGGTGCTTACGTATTCATACCGGCTTCGGAAGTCTTTAAAGATATCCAGCGTTTTCTGGCATCTCGTTTCATCCTCCATGTCAATCGTCACCATGACTTTATGTTTTTCCGCTGTCTGGAGGATTTTCGTCATATTTTCATAGACGAGATCGAGATCTATATCAAGACCTAAAGACGTCATTTTTAATGACACTTGGGAATTCAGCTGTTCATCAGCGATTAAAGCGATGGTCTGCATGCACTCCTCGGTGCGCTCCTTTGCAACATCACCGCTGTTGACAAATTCCCCTAAATGATCGACAGTAACAGACAGCCCCTGGCTGTTCAAATGTCGGATTGTCGGGATAGAACTGCGGAAATCCATTCCTCCGATGATTTTGCCGGCTGCCACGCGGCTTCCCCAGTTTCTCGCCATCTTATTGAGAAAGCTGCTCTTGGACAAAAATAAGAAAAAATCTCTTGTAATCACTTCCAACCTTAACACCCCGCAATCTAAGAAGTATTTGTATGAGTCTATTGTAAATGGACAAAACATCCTCTCACAATATTCTAAAAATACAAAGATTCTGATAAATTTTTGTGGTTTTACCACAATCAGCTTCTTAGAGAGCAGGCGGTTTATGCCGAAAAAAGGCGGACGGAAATGACAGAAATCGTCAATTTCCGTCTTTTTGCTCCCACGCCTCTTCGACGGTCTGAATCAATAGCTGATTCAATTCTTCCGTTATATCGGATTTCGGCGTTTTTATCGTTTTGGCATATAGCCCGATGCGTTCTATTTCCTCTTCTATAAACGCGTGAATGATCGTATTTTTGGGTTCCGGAGCCAGTTCCTGACCGCTTTTTTTCCTTGTAAGCAAAGAATTGATTTCAGAAATGAGCGATTCATCCGTCAATAGGGCATCCGCCAGTACGGGAAAAGACATCGGAGGCACGGAGCTGAACGTTTCAATCCACCTGCAGGCGAGGAGAGGCCGCAGGACATAAAAGTACTTTTTAATCTTCACTTCACCGCCCCGCAGTTCCGTTTTTTCATTCCGTTTTGCCATATTGAGATAATGATGGATGCCGGCTTCGGGCGAGAAGGCGCGGGTTTTCAGTTTTCGGAGCTTTTCAGCCGCCGAGAAAGCTTCGTAATAGATCATCTCAGAAGAGAGCCATTCCAAAAGAGGCGGATTTGATTTTTTAAAGAGCCGCAGCGCTTTTCTCAATTCCCAGCCGCTGATGTCAAGCATGTCATGGATCGGCTCTTCTATGACATCCCTATGCGGTTCAATGGAAAAGTACCATTCTTTTTTCGGCACATAGAGAAACCGTACATCGTAGTCGCTGTCGCTTGACGGAAATCCCCATGCGCGGCTTCCCGATTCTACGGCGTAAAGCACCTTAACGTCGTGCTGTGCCTCAATTCGTTTTAATTCTTCGATGATCCTTTGTTTCATTTGTATCCGTCCTTTTCCGTCATCATTCATGAAAAAAGCCCAAATGTAAAACTTGGGCTTTTCGCTTTTATCAGCCTTTCAGATGCGCTTTCAGAAAGGCCAGCTTTTCCGTATGGAAAGAAGGTATGTACTCATGGCCGAAATACCGGTAAACCTTCAATTCTTTTTCTGTTTCTAAATGATTGTAAGCGGCAAATACCGTAGACGGCGGAGTCACGCGGTCAATCAGTCCGATGGACATGAGAACCGGAGCCTTTACGCGGTCTGCCAGATTCATGATATCAAAATAGGCCAGTGTATTCATCGCGGTCTTCTCTGTCTCCGGGCTGCCGTTTTTTCTGAAAAAGGAGTTAATCTCAAGATACGGCTCATCAAGAGCGACATCAATCGCCCGCTCAAAATTGCTTAAGTAAGGATAATCGGCTGCAACCGCTCTCGGAATGTCGGATAGTGCCGCCGCGGCGATTGAAAGCCCGCCTCCCTGACTCCCGCCGATAACGGCGATTCTCGTTTCATCGACTTCGTCAAAGCCGCTGATGACTTCCAGAGCCCGTACGGCGTCCAAGTACACTCCGCGGTAATAATATGTATCTTTATCTAAAATTCCTTTCGTCATCCAGCCGGGAACGTGTCCGTGCGGTGAGACGCTTGTATCTGTGCTGCTGTGCTGGCCGCGGACAAGCATGCCGAACGCAGCATATCCGTGCAGCGCCCAATTCACGATATCATGGATGTCCCCGTCATAGCTCGCGTTGTAGCCGTGATATTTCACGATGGCCGGATGCGGTCCTTTTCGGTCGGGAACGGCGTACCATCCCTCAATTTCCGCCTTGCCGAAGCTCCGGTATTTCAGCCGGAATACTTTAACGCCGTCAGCCGGATAGCTTTCAGGCGTCAATTCAGGCTTTGCCTTTTCCTTTGCAAGCTCATGTAATGATGATGCCCAAAAATCCGCAAAGTCATGAGGTGCGGTTTTATTTGGTTTATAGGTTTGCAGTTGGTCAAGCGGCAAGTCGTATAATTGCATATCCGATTATTCCCCTTTGTTTTATAAGATTTAATTTTCTGACTCTATCTTAACACGATTTCACACTTATTTTCTAAACATTTTTATAAATAATCGGCGGGCGCATTCACTTTTTATCAAACGTTTGTTTAAAATAGAAAAACGGCCGTGCGCTCACAGCGTCACGGCTCTTTTTACATCGGCTGATACAGGTCCCAGCCGATTTTTAACGTTTCGACGATATAATCGGCAATTTCTTCAGGTTCCAGATTATCCGTCGCGACTTTTGAATTATGTTTATCATAGATGCTTTGGCGCTCGTTAAAGAGCTGCTGCATTTCCTCCATGGAACGGTTATGCAGAACCGGACGGCTTTCAATCAGCAGGTCAGCCCGCTGCTTCCAATTCTCCCATGACAAATCAAGATGGAGCACGAGACAGTTTTCAAGGCAGCATTGCCTGATTTCCTCTTGTTTAAACGAACCGCCCCCAAGCGACACGATCTTGAATTTCGTATTGCGGCAAATATCTAATATATAATCCTTTTCAGTCTGTCTGAAAAAGGCTTCACCCTTTTTCTCAAACATTTCGGGAATGGACATATTGAAATCTTTCTCAATCTGCAGATCAATATCAATGAAATCTCTGTATAATTTTTTAGCGACCAGCTGGCCGATTGTTGTCTTTCCGACACCCATGAATCCGATCAGTACGATATTTCTTTCTCTTACGGGAATGGCACGTTTTGCGTTCATCTTCGGCGAAATCCTCCTAAGGAATGAAAAAGTTATGTTTATTATATGATAATTCAATATTGAAATATAGAGATAATCAATGAAAGAAAACCCATCCCAACAAGAAGAGATGAGTTTTTCTTTCTATCGGAGCGTAATGCGTTCGACCTTTCCGACAATGAAAATATAAGAAAACGCCCCGATAAAAGCGACAGCGCCGACAAACAGAATCGCTCCGTTATATGAACCGGTCGCGGAGACGATAAACCCGATGATAAGCGGTGTGATGATACCGGCCATATTGGCGAAAAAGTTAAACACGCCCCCTGCCAATCCGATTGTCTCGCTCGGCGCCACCTCACTCAGCATTGTCCAGGATATATTGGACATGCCCTGCGCGAAAGAAGCAATGGATAGAATCGTCAAAACCGCAGGAGAAGAATCCGTAAAATTCGCGAGAACGATGGTGCCTGTCAGCAGAAGACCGAGGATGACAGGCGTTTTCCGGGCAACGTTCACCGACACGCCCCGTTTCATCATGCCGTCAGACCAAAATCCGCCGAACAATACGCCGAAGAAGGCAGCGATATACGGGATTGATGCGGCGAAGCCGACTTTTAAGAAGGCCATATGCTTTGCCTCCGCCAGATAAGTCGGAAACCATGTCAAAAAGAAGAACAGCGTGGAGGCTACGGCGAATTGGCCGATATACAAGCCGACAAGCTTGCGGTACTTAAGAAGCTGGACGAAATCCGCCCACGTGATCCTGCCGGCTGATTCAGACACCTCTGTCAGTCCGCCTCCTTCTTTAATATAATCAAGCTCCTCCCGATTCACTTTCCGATACCGGTTCGGCTCCTGATACATCTTAAACCAGAAAAATGGAGAAAATAAGCCCGAGCGCCCCCGAAGAAATAAAGACGGCGCGCCAGTCAAATGCCGTCAAAATCCAGAATAATACCGGTGTGGCGAATGCGAGCCCGACATATTCCCCCGCCGTATAAACACCCGTCGCAAAGGCGCGTTCACGCCTTGGAAACCACGTCGTGACAATCCGGTTGTTTGCGGGAAACGCAGGCGATTCAGCCAGCCCGATAATCAGGCGGCAGCCGAATAAAAATCCGAAACTGGCTGCAAAAGCCTGTACTCCCGTGAAAACCGACCAGACAAATAATGAAATTCCGTACGTCCGTTTTGACCCGAATTTGTCCAGAATGAGTCCGCCCGGAATCTGCATTCCCGTATAGGTCCAGCTGAACGCGGAAAATACGACGCCCAAGAGCGCGGGGCTTATATGCAGCGATGTCTGAATGGACGGGGCGGCGATGGATACACTGGCACGGTCTATATAATTAATCGCAGTGATAAAAAACAAAAGAACCAGTATCACATAACGAGCGCGAGTCGGTTTATTGCGGATGGGACTGAAGTCCGTCAGCTCCGTTTCATTTTTCAATGGCTTCTCCCCCTTACTCGAATGACATCCATTGTACAACACTTCGGGCAATTATTTAATACTTTGACGCAAAAAAGCACTAAACTATTTATGTGCGAATGATGCAGGTGAACCTCCCTCATAAAAAAAGTGTTTACCCTTTTCATCTGTTTATCCGTATCGTACCCGGGGAAAAGTACACATATGATAGACAGTTAACGGGAGGATTACCGATGAAACTGAGCTTTTGCACGACGGGGTCTAAAAAAAAGCATATTCTCGACGTCATTTCTTTCGCGAAGGAGCACTCCTTTGACGGCATCGAACTGTGGTACGGCCACATCAAACAATATATTAAGGAAATCGGCCCGCTCGACAGGCTCGATCAGCAGCTTCAGGAGGAGGGCATCGAGGTGCCGGCTGTCAGCTTGTACACTGACTTCGTCTCTCAGGATGAAAGGCAGGCATTAAAAGATGTTCAAAGAGCATTAAGCGCGGCACGGCAGCTTCACAGCCCCTTGATCAGAGTCTTTGCGGGCAATCTGGCTTCGCACCGGACGTCACCGGAAAAGTGGGAGCGTGCGGTTGATCAATTTCAGGAGGCGGCACGGCTCGCTGACAGTTATGAAGTCGATATCGGGCTTGAGATTCATTACGATACGTACGCGGATACACCGGAGGCGGCGCTGGCATTTTTAGAGGATGTCGGACATCCGCGGGTCCGCATCATTTTTGACGGCTCCAACCTTCACGTCAATCACATTGACCAAATGACCGCTTTGGAAAAACTGTATCATACCGTCAGCCATATTCACTTAAAAAACTATCATTGGAACTTTGACAACTGGTATCTCAGCAAGCCGGTGCCTGTGCTGCAAGGTGATTTACAGCAGGAACCCTTGCTGAATGAACTGATGAACAGGCAATACGGCGGATTCGTGTCACTCGAATACTTCGGTCGTCATGCTGAAGTGCATATTAAAGAATCTCTGAATGAGATGAAACACTGCTTTCATAAGAAATAAAAACCTCCCTTTCAAAAGGGAGGTTTTTTATTTCTATTTCCACCAATCATCAAACATCGATGCAGGCACCTGGCGCTTATGCTCCGAACTGAGGTAGCGTTTTTCCAGCGCCTCAATTACTTCAGAAGAAACGTCCTTGCCTTCTAAATAGTCATCAATGTCATTGTATGTGATGCCAAGTTCGGTCTCGTCAGTCTGCTGCGGTTTGTCATCGAGCAGATCAGCCGTCGGTAATTTTAAATACAGGCGTTCCGGCGCGCCGAGCTCTTCTAATAAACGTCTGCCCTGGCGTTTCGTCAGGCCCGTAAGCGGCAGCAGATCAGCTCCGCCATCACCGTATTTCGTGAAGAAGCCGGTCACAGCCTCAGCCGCATGGTCAGTTCCGATGACAAGCAGCCCCTCTTGTCCGCCGACGGCATATTGAGCGATCATTCTCATTCTTGCTTTTACATTTCCTTTGTTAAAGTCAGACAGCTGATCGCCGGTTTCTTTTTTGTACTGATCGGCGAACGCGCTGACAGCGGGCTTAATATCATACGTCCATGATTTATCAGGCTTAATGAATTTGAGCGCCATTTGAGCGTCATCCTCATCCTGCTGTGTGCCGTGCGGAAGACGTACGGCGATAAATTCCGCGTTTCCGCCTTCCTCTCTGATGCTCTCAGCCGCCATTTGGGCGAGGCGTCCCGCAAGCGTGGAATCCTGGCCCCCGCTGATGCCGAGCACAAAGCCTTTGGCACCTATTTTTTTCAAATATTGTTTCAGAAAGTTCACTCTGTCCTCAATTTCTTGTTTCGGATCAATTGAGGGCTTTACATGGAGATCATTCATAATTTGTTTCTGGATGCTCATCCCAATCACTCCTCCTGCATTGTTTCTTTTGATTCATTTCCCGTTCATGCTGGAAATGAATCATGCCACTATGTACGACTCTGTTAAATATAGCACAGGTGCAGATTTTAAGTGAATCAAATACACCGGGATCAGCTGATTTCCACCCGCAGCGCAGTGATGCTGTCGCCGTTGCATTTTCCTTTTTCAATCGGGCAGGAGGAAAACGCGACGACAAGATCCATTTCCGCACGGAGCCGTACATAATCGCCTGCGTCGGACAGGGGCGTTTCGACTGACAAGTTCCCTTTCTCATCAAGCACCGTGTTCATGAAAATGGCGAAAGGATAATGCATATGCGGCCGCGGCACCCCGAATTGCTCAAGCGCCCCGCTCATATTGTCATAGCACGTATCCTGGAGCTCGTCTTTATGCTTTCCGTATAAAAGCCTGTTCATATCCGGGCGGCAGGCGGGGAGCAGCAGGTCATGCTTGCCGACTGTATCTTCAATCAGCGTCAGCATCGGCTTGTATAAATTAGAATAAATATGATCGCCCGTTTTCACATTGATGGACTGGTTGGCATCAATCGTCGCACCCTGATCAAGATGCTCATAAAAGTCCTTGGCATGATAGGCCGTAAAGTCAGCCACCTGCTGTCCTTCCACATCGACTACTTTTATAATCTGCCCTTTGTGAACCTTCAGGCCGAGCCCTTTTTTCGGCGGTACGATAAATTGCTGTGTCATCAGACTGCTCCTTTTTTCTTCTATTATGAACCCCGGCCGTTTGTTTCATGTAAAGCAATTAATTGGATGTATATTCCCGTTCTGCCGGCCGCAATCTAAGCTTTGATAAAGGGGTTGAATTTCATGGGTAAATCACAGGACCAGCCTAAAGGAAATCTCGCTTGGTGGCAGCTCTCCTTAATCGGCGTCGGCTGCACAATCGGGACGGGCTTCTTTCTCGGGTCCAGTATCGCTATTGTCAAAAGCGGATATTCCGCGCTGATCTCATTTCTGATTGCCGGACTCGGCACCTATTTTGTCTTTGAGCAGCTCGCGAAGCTTTCGGCTAAGCAGCCCGAAAAGGGGTCTTTTTGCGCTTATGCGAGAAAGGCTTTCGGCTCTTGGGCAGGCTTCAGCAACGGGTGGGTGTACTGGTCGTCCGAAATGCTGATCACAGGGAGCCAGCTGACAGCGATCTCGCTGTTTACGAAGCATTGGTTTCCGAATGTGCCGCTGTGGATCTTCGCCTCCATCTATGCGGTGCTCGGTCTTTTGATTATTTTTACGGGGTTGTCCGTTTTTCAAAAAACGGAGCATGTGCTCGCTGTTGTAAAAACGGCGGCGATTTTTATGTTTATCGTCATCGCCGTCTTGGCGCTGTGCGGTATATTTTCACACAAGCCGGATGTGCAGGTGCCGAATGATACAAAGGATTTGTTCCCGCACGGAGCGATGGGGTTATGGACGGGGCTGATTTATGCGTTTTACGCTTTCGGAGGAATTGAAGTCTTGGGGCTGATGACCGTACATCTGAAAAAGCCGGAGGAAGCTTCAAAATCAGGCAGACTGATGCTCATCGTTCTTGCGGTGATTTACGTTATTTCTCTCGGCCTGGCGCTGCTGTTGATCCCGCTCGCCAAATTCACCGAACAGGACAGCCCGTTTATTTCGTCGCTGAAGGGCTTTCATTTAGATGTCATTCTTGATATTTTTAACGGGATTTTTATTATTGCGGGATTTTCTACGCTCGTCGCCTCGCTGTTTGCCGTGACGACATTGCTCTGTACAATGGCTGATGACGGAGACGCGCCGAAATGCTTCAGATTAAAAGAAAACAAAAAGATCTGCTGGCCTGCGCTCGGATTGACATTTGCCGGGCTTATCGTCTCCATCATACTGTCATTGGTGCTGCCGAAAAATATATATGAACACATGACAACCGCGGCGGGTCTGATGCTTCTTTATACGTGGCTGTTCATTTTATTCTCAAGCAAGAAACTGACCGAACCGACAAAGATGGGAACCACACAGATTTTTATCGCCCTCTTGCTGATCATCGCGGCCGTCTCCGGCACGCTGTTTGAAAAATCAAGCCGGCCCGGTTTTCTGGTCAGCCTTTGTTTTCTCGCCATCATTGCAATCGTGACATGGATCGTACAAAAAAAGCAGGGACACAGCCCTGCCGGATCATTGCTTATTTCGTCGGTTTAAACAATCTTTTCAAGTAAGAAAAGGGACACTTTGACACTTGCGTCTCATCATCACGGAGGAAATATTGCTTCCATTCTAAATTGTCTTTTCCTCCGTACCACCCCAATCGGGGATGAAGAGGGGCTTCGTCATATGCTTCTAATCGTTTTCTGATCAGCCGGCTCATATTGCGTCCGAACACGGTTGAATCGTTTAATCCTTCGAAAACCCATCTTGGCTGAAACGCCAGCATAAAAAACGGAAAGCTTCTGCTTTGTCTCGCTTCATGCGCAGGCGTTGCGCACAGAATAAAATACGGCTCGCCGTCAAAGCAGAACTCCCATTTATAATGTTCAGGATCTTCCGGCATGTCTTCCGGCCAGTCTTTCGGGTCGCAGCCGCTCAGCCGCTTTAAGAAAGACCAGAACAGCTCTTCATACTCCTCAATGGAACAGTGCTCGGCTAAATCCTCCGGCGTATCAAAAATCACAAGCAGCGACGCGTATCTTCCGGTATCCCTTGAGATCTTTCCGTACTCGGACAGCAGCAGTCCCACTTCCTCCGGGGTTTCCCGATCACGAGGGTCACCCGCGAAGGATATCCGGAGCTGATCTGTCAGAAATCCCTGACGGCCGGGAATGCACGGAAATGTGTCCGCTTCATCGCCTACCTTTTCTGATAGTAGCTCAAAAGCGATCCTCTGCCAATTTGGCAGATTCAATAAATTTTCCTCAAGGCAACTTTTTGTGTACAGCACGCTTGCCATCTGCCCACCTCCAGTATCGTCATGATACGTTATGATGGAGATAGGCGATGAGTGACTGTTCTTCTCTTTATGAGATGAGCATCTGAATCCCCTGCCATCCGAAATAAAACCCAAAAACGATCAAGGACACACCTGCCGCTCCCGTCAGCCAGCGAAGCGCTTTTTCATGAAGGAGATTTCTGAAAGTGCTCGCGGCGATCGCCATACAGAAATCCCAGATCAAAATGCCGAGAAGAATCCCGGAGCTGTAAATCAAAAGCTGGTTCGCATCGAAGGATTCAGCGGTTTTGGCGAGAATGCTGCCGTAAATGCCGAGCCAAAATAAAATGCTCAGCGGATTGGAAAGAGAAATAAAAAACCCCGCGCCGAATGTTTTGTAAAATGCCGGTTTTCCTTTTCCGCTTCTGACATTCATGGCTTCCCTTATAATTTTTTACGTCTCGACTCCCGTATAGGTCAGCACGAAAAAACCGAAGAGCCACAAAAACGTTTTAACAAATGGAGCCGTCAAAAATTGAGACAGCCCGAAATAGATCAGAATCATATAAAGCCCGTCTGCCGCCATGGCGCCAAGACCGAAAATCCATGCATGCCAAAAGCCGTTTTTGATGCCTTTGTCAATTTGCGCCGCATTGACCGGGCCGACAGGTGCTGACAATGACAGCCCGAGAACGATGTAGCTTAAAAAGATGTTCATTGGCTTCCTCCTCATTCATGCAACTTGTACAAATTATTCATAAATGGGCCGGGCTATGCAAAAAACAACACCTAAAGTTTCGAACTTTAATGAGTATTTAAATCTTTATCAAGTATAACTTAATATCGGTTGTCCTAAGATCCTTTTATATATATAATATTACCCATCAAGTTAGCTACTAAAGTTACGAACTAAAAATCTTGAGGAGTTTTAATGATGTTAAATGAATACGTAAACCTAGACAATGACATAACTATTATATTTTGTAAGCATAAAAAGTCTGGTGAGCAAAATGAAATATACATAGATACACATGACCTACCACAAGTTTCTAGCATTGAAGGTAGATGGAGCCTTAGCAGGGACAAAAGAGGTTTTTATTTCGTTACGACGGACGTTTAGTAATGGTAAGCAGTTAAACTTAAAACGTTTTATACTTGGGCTTTATGAAAAAACAACTAATAACACTCAACAAGTAACATTTATTTCAGATAACTTCCTAGACTATAGAAGGTGTAACCTTTTCTTAGCAAATAACCCTAAAGAGTTAAACAAAAAAGAAACAAAAATAAAGCTTAAAAAACTGGCAAAAAAAATACCTGTTATTGATAAGAGCGGTACACCAGCTCCAATGAATAATTCCAAAATTTTTTTTACAACTAGAGAAATCAGCGAAAAAATAGGCACAGACCAATGGAATATTAGAAAATGGGCAAAGGTACATAATATTGTACCTAAAAAAAATAAAGCAGGACAATTATTATTCACGAAAGAACAATTTGATTTATTTTCGAAACTTAAAAATACAAGCAAACGGTTAAATTCTCAAGAACAACCTGATACTAAATCACACAATAAACAACTTGAAACTTATAATATCTTTCACGGTCTAACCAACAAACAGGTTGTCGCTATTAATCAGAATACAGGAAAGACTGACTACACGTTCAAAGACATCAATGAATTCAATTTACTAAGAAAAATTTTCAAAAATATCGATTGAATAAAATATTAAGAAGCCTAATAGAAAATTTCTGTTAGGCCTTCTTTGATTAGTTATTTATTTTAATTTCTCAAGTTCATCTTCCATAATATCCGTCACTTTTTTGAGAAAATCGAATATCAGATGCAATTCTTCTTCTTTATATTGCCGGCAAAGGCTGACCGTGGACTGGGATAAGGAGCTGAACAATTGCTTCACATTCGCTTTTCCCGCTGTCAGCGGCACAATGATCACCCGCCGTTTGTCTTCGGGATCTTTTTTCCTCATGACATATCCCGCTTTTTCAAGCCGGTCAATGAGCGCCGTTACCGAGCCTGTGCTGAGGCCGGTTTTTTTCCCAAGCTCACCCGCGGTCATCGGGCCTGCTTCATTTAAAATATCAGCTGATTTCAAATCGGTCGGAAACAGACCGAGAGATTGAGCGGCCGCCTGATGAAAAAGGATTGTCCTTGTGGCCATCTTCCGGAATAACTGTATGGCGGTTTCCTCCGTCTCGCTTCTGGTATTTCTTGTTGACAACTGACAGGCCTCCCTATAAAATCAATTTATCTTGACGATCAAGATAATTTTCGGCAAATCTAATATGATCATAGCAAATTTAATGGTCAAAAGTAAGTATAGGAGGAAAAAGCATGGAACAAACAGCCGCGAAGGACGCCTCGACAAAGTTTGTCGTCATCGGTCTTTTGCTGGGCATTTTAATGTCGGCTATGGATAATACAATCGTTGCCACTGCGATGGGAAATATCGCGGCGGACCTCGGAAGTTTCGATAAGTTCGCGTGGGTGACGGCATCATACATGGTAGCCGTTATGGCCGGTATGCCGATTTACGGAAAACTGTCCGATATGTACGGACGGAAACGTTTCTTTTTATTCGGTCTTATTCTTTTCTTAATCGGATCCGCATTATGCGGAATCGCCCAAACAATGGACCAGCTCATTATTTACCGCGTCATTCAGGGAATCGGCGGAGGCGCGCTGATGCCGATCGCCTTCACGATTATTTTTGATTTATTTCCGCCGGAAAAACGCGGAAAAATGTCGGGTATGTTCGGTGCCGTTTTCGGCCTGTCCAGCGTTCTCGGGCCGCTTTTAGGCGCGCTCATTACCGACTCCATCAGCTGGCACTGGGTGTTTTACATCAACGTGCCGATCGGCATTTTATCACTGTTCTTCATTCTTCGTTATTATAAAGAATCACTTGAGCACAAGAAGCAGAAAATCGACTGGGCCGGCGCGATTACGCTGGTGGTTTCCATTGTCGGTCTGATGTTCGCTCTTGAGCTCGGCGGAAAAACATATGATTGGAACTCCGTTCAGATCATCGGTCTGTTCGCTGTGTTCGCCGTGTTCTTTATCGCCTTTTTTATTGTGGAAAGAAAAGCGGAAGAACCGATTATTTCATTTTGGATGTTTAAAAACCGTTTATTTGCCACCGCTCAGATTTTGGCTTTCCTTTACGGAGCCACATTTGTGATTTTGGCGGTGTTTATCCCGATTTTCGTTCAGGCTGTGTACGGCAGCACCGCGACGAGCGCGGGCTTTATTTTGACGCCGATGATGATCGGTTCTGTTATCGGAAGTATGATCGGCGGGATTTTCCAAACGAAAGTGCGGTTCCGTAATTTGATGCTGATTTCCGTGGTCGCTTTCTTTATCGGAATGCTGCTGCTTTCGAATATGACTCCGGATACGGCGCGTACGATGCTGACGGTATTCATGCTGATCTCCGGATTCGGCGTCGGCTTCAACTTCTCATTGCTGCCGGCAGCGTCCATGAACGACCTTGAGCCGCGCTACCGCGGAAGCGCCAACTCAACAAACTCGTTCTTAAGATCATTCGGCATGACGCTCGGTGTGACGATTTTCGGAACCATCCAGACGAATGTATTTACAAACAAGCTGACAGATTCTTTCAGCGGCATGAAAGGAGCGGGCGGCGCGATGCAGAACATCGGAAATTCCCAGGAAATCTTCCAGGCCGGCACGCGCGCTCATATTCCGCCGCAGATTCTGGATAAAATTATTGACGCAATGTCGCAAAGCATCACATATGTATTTACCCTTGCTCTGGTGCCGATCGTCATTGCAGCCGTTACCGTTTTGTTTATGGGAAAAGCGAGAGTGAAAACCTCTCAGGAAATGGCGAAAAAAGCGAATTAAAAAAAGCAGTACATGGCGTTTATCATGTACTGCTTTTTTGTGTTTACTCTGCAAAATGCGGAGCGAGAATATCTTTCAGCACGTTTGCACTGCGGCTGAATTGAGCCTGTTCTGTTTCATTCAGCTCAAGTTCCGTCACACCGGCGATGCCGTTCCGATTGACGACGGCCGGAATGCCGATAAAGACATCGTTGACTCCGTATTGCCCGTCCAAATATGTGCTGACGGTCAAAATGCTGTTTTCATTACGCAAAATCGCTTTTGTGATGCGGGCGAGGCTCATCGCCACTCCGTAATATGTCGCGCCTTTTTTCTCAATAATATGGTAGGCCGCGTTTTTCACATCTTCAACGATCTGATCCAGCTCGTCCTGCTTGTAAGCTGCATTTTTCTCCAGTAATTGCTGCACCGGCACTCCGCCGATATTGGCGTGACTCCATACAGGAAGCTCGGTATCTCCGTGCTCGCCGATAATGTGGGCGTGTACGTTTTGCGGGGCGGCACCGAAGTATTCACTCAGCATATAACGGAATCTCGCAGAATCAAGTGTCGTACCGCTGCCGATGACGCGTTCTTTCGGCAGGCCGCTGAATTTCCACGTCGCATAAGTAAGAATATCGACCGGGTTTGTGGCAACGAGGAAGATGCCGTCAAATCCGCTTGCCATGACTTCACCGACAATGCTTTTGAAAATGGCGAGATTTTTTTCGACCAGCTCAAGTCTCGTTTCGCCCGGTTTTTGGTTGGCTCCGGCACAAATGCACACAATATCGGAATCCTTGCAATCCTCATATGTGCCGTAAGACGTTTTTACCGGATGAGGCGCAAATGCCTTTCCGTGGTTTAAATCCATGACATCTCCCATTGCTTTTTCTTTATTTACATCAATGATCACAAGCTCATCCGTGATCCCTTGGTTAATTAGCGCAAATGCATAACTGCTTCCAACAAAACCTGCTCCGATTAATGCTACTTTGTTCACTCGTTCGTTCATCATGTATGCTCATCCTCCAGTGTTTCGTGGTGTCTGTTTTTATATTGTGAAGTATTTCACATTTATATTGTGCAATACTTCACAAACTTTTGCAAGAGAAAAGTTTTATTTTTTTATTCTTTCCAACTGAAAGGAATAAATACCTATTCTAAAAAAGGAAATCTGACTATAAAATGTGATTTGTTGTCTTTTTACTGTACGAAAGGAGAATAATGAATCATGAATTATGCAAATATAGGTGAACGGATGGCGGCTTTTTTGGTTGACCTTCTGCTCATGTACCTATTCATTCTGCTTGTGCCAATCACCTTATATGCCGGAAGACCGCTGAGCACTTCTTTTTTCTTCATTTTTACCGGCTTGATTGTGCTTTGCTATATTTTGATGCCGCTTACTCCGCTTGAAGGAACGATCGGCGCTTACATCTTTAAACTGAAGGTGGTAAAAGCGCATGATGGGAGCAGAATTTCATTCGGGCAAGCTGTCGGCAGATTTTTTGTTTCCCTTCTTCACTTTCTCTCTGTTCTGCCATTTATTACGGTGCACTTTACAGAAAAAGCGCAGGCAGTTCACGATATGGCGGCCGGCACCGCAGTTCTCAGGAAATCACCGGATGTCCAGTCATCCGAACCGCTTCCCGATGCCGGAAAGTTCTATTATCGCATTCCGGCTGTCCTGTTAGATGTGATTATCATTGTATCAGTCATCCTTTATATCGCGAAACTGACCGATGAAGCCTTGTGGGCCGTGCTGATCTCTGAATTTGTGATGATTATTCTGTATCCGATGCTGATGCCGCTTACAAAAATGAAAGGAACGATCGGACTGTTCATTTTCAGGCTGCGTGTCGCCGATGAAAAGTCCCGCGGGAACATTTCTTTTAAGCAGGCATTTATCCGCTATTTTACGATCTTCGTGTATTGCGCGAGCCCGCTGTTATACTTTTTGTTTCTCTTTAAAAATCGCTCACAGAGTGTACATGATTTAGCCGCTCATACATACATTGCACAAGCACGGTCAAAATCGGCCAACATATAAAGCAAGTCCCTGCTTCTGCTTGAAACCAAGCAGGGCTCATTTGTCAGCTTTTTTTGCGAGATCTTCTATAAATCAGCCTTACTGCAACATAACGGATCAGAAATATGAAGATGCTACATACGAGAAATAATGCAATCAATTTCAGCCACCCTGTAAAGTGATGCGGGATTCCTTGGTCATACATGGTGATCAGCGTAATGATAACGGCAACGGCAAGCGTTTCTCCCATTTGCCGTCTGATTTGTTTTTTCAATGCTGCTTCAGAATGAATAGCCGGCAGCAAAATCCCCGATGCAGCTGCTCTGATGCAATAATAAACGATTATAATGAAGAAAACCGCCAAGCTTCCGGCCCATTCCCTAAACGGACAGTTCAGGACAAGTCCGCGTACTATGATGTCAAGCAAAGACAGTGTGCCCATAAGCATTCCGACTTCTGACCAAATCATTCGTTCTTTCTCTCTCACACTCTCATTCTTTCCATTCACGTTTGAAAGTCTGTTCCTACGCTGATTGATGACTTCCTCCCGTACTTTTATGAATGGCTTACAACTTCATTATATCTTGCCGATTCATAATGATAAACCGAAATATCATTGACAAAATGTTTAGTAAGGACCCCATTTGATCAGGACGCCTATGCAGATAAACACAAGGCCGATCACAAACCAGATCAGCGCCAGCGGGACCATAAAACGAAGCCACTTTACGTACGGAATGCCGCTTGCAGCCAATACGGCCATCAGCACGCCGGAAGTCGGATTGACACAGTTTACGACGCCTCCTCCAAGCATGACCGCTTCAATCCGCAACCTGTCTCGTGATGCCCATCAGATCAGCAAGCGGCGCCAAGATCGGAATAAATACGACCGCCTCCCCCGACCCTGATGAAATCAAAAAATGAAGCAGAGCGCTGGAAATATACATTCCGATTGCGCCCGCCATCGGGCTGAAACCGTGCAGCAGTGACGCCAGTCCATTGACTACCGTATCAAGCAGCTTTCCGTGTTCCAAAATAACGGAAATGCTTCTCGCCATTCCGACGATCAGTGCTCCGTAAACGAGCCCCTGAGAGCCCGTGATAAACGTTTTTGCGATATCATTTGCCGCCATTCCCGCAATCAGGCCGGACAAGATCGAGATAAAAATGAACACGGCGGCCATTTCTGAATCAGACCAGCCAAGGGTGAGCGCGCCGTACAAAAAGCCGGCAAGCGACAAAGCCGCAACAGCGAGAATCAGCTTATGCCGGACAGTGAACGAGACTTGTTTGTCCTCCGGCTCAGATACCTGCGGGACTGAACCTGCCGCCGGAAACCAATCGTTCCCCAACAGGCTGGCGTCTTTTGATTTCCTGAGCCTTCTCGTATACCGATATATATATAAAATAGAAGAAAGCAGAAAACAAATATAGACGGCAATCCGCAGGCCGATGCCCGAAAACAGCGGCAGCTCCGCGATGCTTTGTGATAACCCGAGCGGCGATGGAGATAATATCGTTGCGTTAAACCCGGCATAACAGCCGATATAAATGACGGCCGCTCCGGCCACGGCATCCCATTTCAGCGAACGGGCGACAATCAGACCGATCGGGATAAAACCGATCACGGAATTGACGACGATGCCGGTTGTGCCGAGGATCGAAAATAAGGCGCCGACAATCGCAATAAACAGCAGCTGTTTTGTACGGAACGTACTGATGACATTATTGATCAATCCATTGATGGCGCCCGTCTTCTCCAAAATCGCAATGGTGCCCCCTGTAAAGAGGATTAAAAAGATAATCGGTGCGGAACTTGTCATCCCTTCCTGAATCGCGGTGAAAAAAGCGATCGGGCTGACCGGAGACTGCTCCAGAGAATGATAGCTTCCCGGGACGGCCGACGTCACACTGCCCTTTGTCACCCTGTCGAATTCCCCCGCGGGAACGATGTACGACGCTAACGCACATAGTAAAGCGACAATGAAAAGCAGAACGTAAGCATCGGGCATCACAAACGATTTCTTCTTTTTTAAATCAGGTTCGGCCTTCGGCACAGCCATAACATCACCATCCCGCTTTAAATTTATAAACTATTCAGAAAATACAGATATGTGCTATATTATATACAGACTGATTGCCTGTTTTCAATATCAAAAATAAAAAACAGACAGCTTTTGAAGGAGGACTTACGGCATGAACAGACTGACAGAGCATGATAAACAAGTCATTATGGATATTTTCAACCACCTGCACGCCCATCCCGAAGTAAGCTGGAAAGAATATCAAACAACTGAATATCTGACTGAAAAACTGAAAGAAGCAGGCTGCCGGACCCGCACGTTTGATGATTGTACCGGGGTGATCGGCGAAATCGGAGAAGGTTCACTTGTCGTGGCTGTCCGGGCGGATATTGACGCGCTGTGGCAGGAAGTGGACGGTGTCTTTCAGGCGAACCACTCATGCGGACATGATTCACATATGACCATGGCGCTCGGCACGATGATGCTTTTAAAGCGCCAGCGGAAGCTTCCGAAGGGCACCATCCGCTTTATTTTTCAGCCGGCTGAAGAAAAAGGCGGCGGAGCGCTGAAAATGATTGAAAAAGGAGTGCTCGATGATGTTGACTTCTTATACGGAGTGCACGTACGCCCCGTACAGGAAACGGCAAACGGCCGATGCGCGCCGTCCATTCTGCACGGCTCAAGCCGGCATATCGAAGGCATGATTATCGGAGAAGAAGCCCACGGCGCGAGACCGCATCTCGGTCTTAACAGTATCGAAATCGCCGCCCTTCTCGTGCAAAAGCTGAGCTTCATTCATCTTGATCCCGGCATCCCGCATTCCGTGAAGATGACAAAGCTTCAGGCAGGCGGAGAGAGTTCCAATATCATCCCGGGAAAAGCATCCTTCAGCCTTGATCTCCGCGCACAAACCAATGCCGCCATGGAAAAACTGACCGCTGAAACAGAAAGAGCCTGCGAGGCGGCGGCTGCCGCATTCGGCGCAAAAATTGAACTGCAAAAAGAACACAGCCTCCCGGCAGCCGAGCGGAACAAAGAAGCGGAAGCCATCATGGCGGCTGCGATAAGCGGCATTCTCGGAGAAGAACATGTTGATGAGCCTCTTGTGACGACCGGAGGGGAGGATTTTCACTTTTATGGGTTGAAGGTGCCGAACTTGAAAACGACGATGCTCGGTCTTGGGTGCGGGCTGCAGCCGGGGCTTCACCATCCCCATATGACATTTGACCGAAGCGCCATCTTTACCGGCGTCGAGATATTAACGGCCGCCGTCCTCGCATCGTTTGAAGCATAAAAAAAAGCAGCCCGGCACGGGGCTGCTTTTCTTCATTACTTCTTCAAATCTTCAATTGAATTGACGTTTTTCATATATTGAGGAACGACCAGACCCATCTTGACGCCTGTCAGACTCGTTCCTACATCTTCATATTTGCCTTTATATTTAGACGCATAAGCTTTATGGGTGTTCGGTAGCCAAGCAGACAATGATGCATCCGCGCTGCCTGTCGCAACCGCAGTCCACATCGGGCCTGCCTCCACTTGCGTCAGCTTCACGTCATAGCCAAGGTCTTGCAATACCTTTCCGACTACATTGGTACTGGCAATTTCACTGTCCCACGCCACATAAGCCAGGTTGATTTTATCACCTTTTACTTTATGAGCGCCTTTTGTCCATTGAGCCACTTGATCTTTATGTTTTTTCACGTAATCAGCAGCGGCTTTGGCCGGCTTTTCGCCTTCTTCAACGGCAATCATGACTTCTCCCATATCGTCCTGCGTCCATTTGAACTGGCTGAGAACTTTGACCGCGTTAGGCTGTTCCTTACTGAAGCCGGTTCTTGTAATCGTATGAATCTGCTCGGCAGTTCCGTACGTTTTTTTCGGATCATCAAGGAATTTCAGCTTATATCTGGAGAACATCCAGTGCGGCGTCCAGCCCGTTACGATGATCGGCTTCTTCCGGTCATATGATTTCTTCAATGTCGCGGTCATGGCGGCGCTTGATGCTGTCACGACGTTCCAGTCTTTCAATCCGTAATCCTTCACGGCCTCATCAGTTAAGGCCATGATTCCCGAACCCGGGTCAATACCGATAATGGTTTTGTTCACCTGGGACGCAGCCGTAGCTTGACCATCAGTCTGCGAACCGCAGGCGGCCAAAGAAAGAGCCAGCGCAGCGGTAACGCCGACACCGATGATTTTCTTAAGCATCAGGCATTCCCCCTGCTCTTTTTCTTCACTTTAATGTTTTGCGTAATACGGTCAAGCGTAATCGCGACGATAACGATCGCGATACCCGCTTCTACTCCGACACCGGTTTTCAATTGTGTCACGGCGCTGTATACTTCAGAACCGAGACCCGGCGCACCTACCATGGCCGCGATAACGACCATTGATAACGCAAGCATGATACTTTGGTTAATACCGGCAAGAATCGTTTTTGTGGCAAGCGGAAGCTGTACCTTGAACAGACGCTGAGACGTCGTTGAACCGAATGCTTCCGTCGCTTCAATCAGATCAGCCGGAACTTGTTTAATACCGAGAACCGTCATGCGGATCGTCGGAGGCATCGCGAAAATAACAGATGCCACAACGCCCGGCACAACGCCGATATTAAAGAAGAAAATCGCAGGCAGCAGGTATACGAAGGCCGGCATGGTCTGCATTAAATCGAGAATCGGTGTGACAATGCGGCGGACCGTTTCTTTTTGAGACGCCCACACGCCGATCGGAACCCCGATAATAATGGAAATCAAAACAGATGTTACGACAAGCGCCAATGTTTGCAGCATCGGCGACCAATAGCCCAAATAATCAATAACAAGGAATCCGATTAATGTAAAGAGTGCAATTCCTTTCGTACTGATCCACCAAGCAAGGGCTGCAAAAATCACAGTTAATAAAATAGACGGGATGTAACCCAACCCGCTCACAATCGCGTTTACGAAAGCGGCTAATCCGTTTGAGATTCCGTCAAAGAAACCTCCGAACGTCATAGTAAGCCAGTCAACAAACCGGTCAACGATATCTGCTAACGGAATTCTAGGCAATCTGTCCATTTACTTCACCCCCTGAACAGAAGAATCCTGAGCTTGTTCAGCAGAATCTTCAACATTTATATAATCGTTATTGCCTGAAAGCGCGCCGATTAATGCGCCTTTTACGACAATGCCTTTCATGCGGCCTTTATCGTCCGTGACGGCGATCGGAATATTCGCATCGGACACGACATCGAAAATTTCCGTCAAGTATGTGCTTTCGTGCACAGTCGTAAATTCAGTATTTAAAATATCCTGCAGCGATAAGTCGGATTCGACCGCTTTTTTCGCATCCGCCGCGTGAATGACGCCGAGTAGCTTTTTTTGTTTATCAACGGCGTAGATAGAAGAAATACCTAAGTTCTTCATCAGCTGCAGCGCTACACGAGGCCCTTTGTCAATCCGCACAGTTTCAGCGCGCTTCATGATGTGGCCCGCTGTCAGAACTTTAGATAAATCAACGTCTTCAACGAATTTTTCAACGTATTCATTGGACGGGCTCATTAGAATTTCTTCAGGTGTCCCGATCTGAACGATGTTACCGTCTTTCATCAGCACGATTCTGTCGCCGATGCGCAATGCTTCATCAAGGTCATGCGTGATGAAGATAATCGTTTTGCCGACAGAGTCATGAAGGTCTAAAAGCTCATCCTGCATATCTTTACGGATCAGCGGATCAAGCGCACTGAAAGCTTCATCCATCAGAAGAATGTCAGGATCATTCGTCAATGCGCGGGCAAGGCCGACACGTTGCTGCATTCCTCCACTGAGCTGATCAGGGAATTGATGTTCAAAGCCTTCAAGACCGACAAGTTTAAGCGAATCAAGCGCTTTTTTCTCACGCTCTTTTTTGTCAACGCCTTGGAGTTCCAATCCGTATTCCGTATTTTCAAGAATCGTTCTGTGCGGAAACAGTGCAAATTTTTGAAAGACCATGCTGATTTTTTTCCGGCGCACTTCCCGGAGCTGGTCTTTTGACATATTTGTTATCATGTCACCATCAATATAGATATTCCCGGCAGTCGGTTCAATAAGCCGGTTTAACAGCCGCACTAAAGTTGATTTACCGCTCCCCGATAGACCCATGATGACAAATATCTCCCCATCATATACATCAAAGTTTGCTTGATTGACACCAACGGTTGATCCGGTCGCTTTCAGGATCTCTTTTTTGTTTTTTCCGCTGGACAGCATCTGAATGGCTTTTTTTGTCTGTTTTCCGAAAACCTTAGATACATTTTCGACTTTTATCTTAATTGGTTTCTCATCCGAATTCATATTTTCCCTCCATAATAAGCAATCTTTAATACCGTAACACGTTTGTAATAAGTCAAACAAACATCATAATCCCTTTTATTTTGTATCATTACTTTAAAAACATCCATGTGACTTATTTTCCTCTGGTATGCTTCTAAATACTCTCTAATCCTCCTTAATGATGATAAATTACAAGGGAAATTGAGCTTTTATCAGGCTTGAGAACGTTTCCATCAAATATGCTGCAAACTGATTTCCTATCCTTTTTTTACAAATACAAGAATTTTTTTGCGATATTGTCCCAAAAAAAGGTGTTGCCTCTTCCTGAAATTAAGGAACATTAAGGAAAAATATAGGCCTTCCAAACAGACGCCTCACTAAAAAAAGCACCCCAAAAGGGTGCTCATTGCGCAAGCTCTGTCTGTTTCGTTTCTTTTCCGAGAATAAGGATGGTGATGACGGCAATCAGGATGGCCGCGCAAAAGACGGCAAAGACAGCTGTAAACGAAACGTTCCGGGCTGCAAGCGACCCGACGAGAAGCGGGCCGAAAATACCGCCTATTCTGCCGACTGCCGCCGCAGTGCCGGAACCGGTCGCACGGATCGCCGCAGGATATTGCTCCGGTGTATAAGCGTAAAGCACGCCCCATGCGCCGAGATTGAAGAATGACAGCAGCATGCCGGCCGCAAGCAGCATACCCAATGAATCCGCGGCACCGAAGAAATAAGCGCTGCCCGCCGTTCCGAGCAAATAGATGACCAAGAGGGTCTTCCGCCCCGCTTTTTCGATCAGCCAAGCCGCTGAGAAATATCCGGGAAGCTGGGCAAGTGTCATCAGCAGTACGTATTCGAAGCTCTCAATCATGCTGTAGCCTTTCATCAGCATCACGCTCGGCAGCCACAAAAACATGCCGTAATAGGAAAAGACGACACAGAACCAAACGACAGACAGCAGCACCGTCTGCCGGCTATACGGTTTCGCCCAGACACTTCCCGCCTGCCCGCGTATGCTTTTTTTCTGTGATAAGGCCTGATGCGCCGGTGATTCCGGAAGGCTTCTCCGCAAAATCAGCGCATAAAGTGCCGCCAGCGCCGTTAAGAGCAGTGCGGCCCGCCACCCGAATGACGGTATGACAAAGTAAGAAATAACCGCCGCAAGAAGCCAGCCCGCTGCCCAAAAGCTTTCAAGCAGCACGATGATCCTCCCCCGCTTTTCAGGGGCAGACGCTTCTGACACGAGCGTCGAAGCGACGGGCAGCTCTCCGCCAAGCCCCATACCGATCAGAAAACGCAAGATGAGAAAAACCGTCAATCCCGTTGCGAAAGCGGATATGCCGCTTCCGACAGAAAAGAATAACAGCGTGATCATAAACACTTTTTTCCGGCCGATCCTGTCAGCCAGCATTCCGAATACAAAAGCGCCCGCTGCCATACCGATTGAATTGACGCTTCCGATCCATTTCATTTGATCGGGTGTTAAATTCCAATCAGCGTGAAGCGCGGCGATAATAAACGATAAAATTCCGACATCCATAGCATCAAACAGCCAGCCCATTCCGGCAATCGCCAAAAGTTTACGCGGTGTGACGGCAGGTTGTTTGTTCATAAGCAGCACCTCAAATCGAAAATGATTACCGTATAAGTTTACACCTGTCTTTACACATTGTCATTATCTTTTTTCGCAAAAAAACCCGCTTGCCGTAAGCAAGCGGGGTGCTGATTAATTCTTTAAGACTGCGTTTTTAATATTATCTTGGAGCTGTTGAATCCTTTTCGCTCCGTCTTCTCTGAGGCGTCTGTTCTCTTCCTCAATCTGCTTTGTTTCCTGCATGCCGCTGACAATCGTATTCCAAGATGTTTCGATTGTCTCAATGTCAATGCTCGGACGGCCTGCCATACGGGCAATCTCCACGCTTTGGCTTGAAATATTTTCAGCGTTGCGCTTCAGCATTTCATTCGTGCGGCGGTCCAGCTCGCTCATTGAATCAGCCACAAGCTTTTGGCGTTTGACAGTGACAGCCTGAATAATGCCGTTTTTGAAAATCGGAATCGTAATGACGAAAGCGGAATTGATCTTCCCGATAAGCTTCGTATTCCCGCGCTGAAGGAGGCGGATCTGCGGTGCCGTCTGCAGCGCCACCATCCGCGCCATATCTAAATCATACACACGTTCTTCAAGCGCCTGAAGCCCGTCGCGCAGCGTATCGAGCTGCATTTGCGCCAGCTGGTTTCCGCCCGCCGCTTTTTCTTCATAAGAAGGAATAAGCGCCTGCATTTCCTCAAGCTTCATCTGCCCGGCAACGACATATTTTTCAAGCTCCATGTAGTAGTTAATGTTGTTCTCATACATCTCTTCAAGCGTATGGTTCGTCTTTGCCATTTCATCTTTGTATTTCGAAATTTCAACATGGATTTTGTCAATTTCTCCGCCCAGGGTGCGGTACTTTTGAAAAATCTTTTCAATCATGCTGTTTCCGCGTTTGAACATTTTAGCGAGAAATCCCTTTGGCTCATCGAAATCATTTTTGTCAAAACGATCCATGATTTTTCCGAGCTGCGTCAGCATTGTGCCTGAATCTGTGACACTTGTTGTTTTCATCATATTTAAGATGCGATCGGAGAACTTCGAGATTTCAACTGCCGGTTCTTTTCCATACTCGAGCAGCTCCATTTGGTTTTTCACATCAATTTGCTGCGAGATGCGCTGTACCTCAGGGTCTTGGCGGAGCTGCAGCCTGATGTCGTCTGCTTTTTGTTCAGAAATCTCTTCATTTTTATCAAGAATAAGCGGATTTTGATTTTCTGTCATGTTTATTTACTCTCCCTGCTTTTGCGTAATAGTTCTAAACAGCTTTCTTACGAGTGACGGCTCCTTATATTCCTGCCGAAACACCATGTCCTCCAGCCAATGGACATCAAATTGGCTTTCTTCTATATAATGCTCGATGTCCTGATGACCCGGCGGATTATACAAGATGATATCAACGCCGAATTTATTTAAAAACAAAAGAGCGGCCGCATCAGAACGCGTGAATTCGCCATTTTGTTCCGTATGATACAAAAGCAGCTTCGGAACGGTTTGGGCGTAATCAAACGTCTGAATCAATTGCAGCAGCGAAGCGGGCAGGTTCGTCGCCTGGCGGAACAAATAAATAGCGGCATCCCTTGCCTGCTCCCCTGGCAAAGCCTTCATTCCGGGGTTTCTGCACATGTCAGAAATCACATTGGCGATGGCGGTCTGCACCCCTGACGGGAGATGCTTGTACTGCCAGATGTTGCTTCTTTTCAGCCTTTCCGCGTCAATCGTTCCTTCTTCATTTAAGACTTGACTGTAATGATACTGGTAGTTGGCTTTCAGCTCTTCCGTAAACGGAAAACTGCGGATCATGTGTGTCTCCTGATAGTCCGCGGCGGTATGGAGCCTGTTCCAATATTCTTTCGTATCTTTGGAAACCCCCATTACTTTCGCAAAAAGGTTCGGAACGGCAACCCGCTCCCTGTCCGCTTTAAATTGCGGACGGATAAAGGCCCGCTCCTTCGCAATGAGAAATAACTCATCATACGTCGTTTTTAATGTCACGGACTGCGGGGTATGCTCTCTGAACTGCCAAGGCTTATACATCATTGACTCTTCATGGTTTAACACATGCTCAATTTCTTTGGTTGACCGGTAGGCCGCCGTGGAGGTTCTAACCGGTTTTTCTTTTGGAAAAGGCTCAAGGCCGCCTATTGCGGGGAGCTTTATCACAAAGCTGAGCTCCTCATCCGGATCAATCTCACTGAACAGATCTTCACCAGCCGGATGAAATAATAGGACATCACAGCCGACCAGCATTAAATAATAGAGAAAATAGAGCTGGCTTTTGGCAGCGTCTCCATACCACACCACCTTCGGCATCTCACGCTCTATATCGGCTTGTTCGAGCCATGGATTCAGGTGGTTCAGCGAAAACTTTGACACATCCAGGAGCACACGCCGGAAATCGGGATGATTCAGCCCGTTTTCATGCCGGCTTGCAAAGGTTTCCAAAAGCGTCATAAACGCGGTTCTCAGCCGGCGGTGCATAAGCGGATCGGGATGTTTGGCAAGCAGCCTGCCTCCGTCGAGAAACGCGACAAACCTGGAAACCGAAAGCCCTTTCTCCTTTTGATTGACCGTATGAATGTGCTGCAGCGCCTGAAACGTTTCAGGCGCGATGGTCTTATCCAGTGTTTCGCTCAATACATGAATGTTTTCATGAGAAGACAGCTCGAAAAGCGTATTGTAATATTCCGTCTCATCATAAGGAGTGCCTAAAATCCTGACGGCAAGGCGGGTAAAAGCCAGCCCGTTTTCCCGCTCGTAACCGGGGCGTTCCGGCAGCGGCTGCATCAGAAACGTTTCCCAGTCATCGTTTTCAAGCTCAGCCTTTCGGATCACCAATTCTTCCTGCCTCATCATCTTCCTCCTTTCTCTTCTTGATTATCGGTACAAAAAAGGAAGGAAATGAACTCTCCCTCCTTTTTGGTTTTATTCTTCTTTAGATGCAGCCGTCTGCTCCTGAACCTGCTTTTGTTTGTTGAAATAATGGATGACAAACGTCACCACAAATGCAGCGATGATGATTCCGAAGAACACCACGTGCGGCATTTCATAATCAAAAGCGCTCGCCGCCATTTTCACGGCGATAATCCCGATCAGCACGAAAGCCGTGTTTTCAAGCTCAGGGATTTTATCAATTAAAACAAGGAATACTTTTGCGACTGTACGCATCATGAGAATGCCGAGCATACCGCCGATCAAGAGCACCCACACTTTTTCCGATACCGCAAACGCGGCCAAAATGCTGTCAACAGAGAAGGCAAGATCCATCAGTTCCACTGAAACGACAGTGGCCCAGAAAATCCCGAACGTACGGACCATCCAAGAATTTTTCTTCATGCCTTCCGTATCGTCATCACCTTCTCCGATCCAGAAATGCTTAATGACGAGCCAAGCCAGGTACAGCGCGCCAAGCACTTTGATCCACCAGAACTTAATGAGCAGCATTCCGATTCCGATAAAGATAAAACGGAAAATATATGCTCCGAACAATCCGTACGTCAATGCTTTCTTTCGCTGTTTTTCAGGCAGATGCCTTACCATAACCGCAAGCACTAACGCATTGTCGGCCGACAGCAGGCCTTCCAGCAGAACCAAGGAACCGATCAGCCCCCATGATACAGGGTCAGTCAGCACCTCACCCCACATTTTCCAATCAAAAAAGGAAGCGTAGGTCGACATAATATGATGTAGAAAATCCAAGTTTTTTCCTCCTATTTAGTAAAACGGTAATTTCCTGCTTACACCTGCAAGCCGTAATTCCGGCACAGTGATGCCAGACCGCCGGAAAACCCGCTGCCGATGGCGTTAAATTTCCACTCAGCCCCATGGCGGTAAAGCTCACAAACGACAACCGCCGTTTCAATCGAGAAGTCTTCCCCTAAATCAAAACGAAGCAGTTCATTCTGGTTGTTTTCATCGACGACGCGCACGAACGCGTTCGAGACTTGTCCGAAATTTTGGCCGCGCGCTTCCGCGTCATGAATCGTGACGGTGATGCCGATCTTTTCTATATTTGCGGGTATTTTTGTGAAGTCGACGATAATTTGTTCATCGTCTCCATCGCCCTCACCCGTCCGGTTGTCTCCCGTATGGATGACGCCGCCGCTCGGATGTTCCAGGTTATTGTAAAAAACAAAATCAAGATCATTTACACAGTTGTCATGGGCATCGACCAGAAAAGCCGACGCATCAAGGTCAAAATCATGCCCTCCGGAGTACTTGTTCGTATCCCAGCCTAAGCCGATCACCGCTTTTGTAAGGCCTGGGTTCGTTTTTGTCAGATCAACACGCTGTCCTTTCGACAATTGAATAGCCATGTGCCGTCCTCTCCCTTCTGTGTTTTATATGGTTCAGCCGATTTGAAGGCCGTAATCTGTCGCAATACGGGCCAGTCCGCCTTGGTAGCCTGAGCCGATCGCGGAAAATTTCCATTCGCCGTTATGTCTGTAGAGCTCCCCTGCGATAATGGCTGTTTCGATTGAGAAATCTTCAGCCAGATCATAGCGGATCAGCTCTTCATTTGTTTCTTCATTAACAATGCGCACGAACGCGTTGGAGACTTGTCCGAAGTTTTGGCCGCGCGCTTCCGCTTCATGAATCGTGATGACAAATGAGATTTTGTCAATAGCGGCAGGCACCGCACTCAGGTTGACTCTTACGCTTTCATCGTCACCCTCGCCCTGGCCTGTCAGGTTGTCGCCTGAATGTGCGACGGAACCGTTTCCGCCTTCAAGCTGATTATAGAAAATGAAATCATCAGGCGACGCGCATCTTCCCGCTTCATTTAATAGAAAGACGCTGGAATCTAAATCAAAATCATGTCCGCCGTCGTATTTGTTTGTATCCCAGCCAAGGCCGACAACGACTTTAGAAAGACCCGGATTTGTTTTAGTCAAATCTACTTTTTGCCCTTTTGCCAATGAAATTGCCATGTGTGCACTCTCCTTTTTTTCGTTTAGGCGTATCGGTTAACGATATCGCCGATTTTTGTATCGTTTGTGCCTTCTCCTACTGCGGCGAATTTCCACTCGCCGTCCTGACGGTAGATTTCAGCCGCGATCAGGCTCGTCTTGCCTGAATAGTTATCTCTTAAATTGTAAGTCACCAATTCTTCGCGGTTAGATTGATCAACGACGCGGATGAACGCGTTTTGAATCATGCCGAAGTCCTGTTTGCGTCTGACGCAGTCATAAATATTGACGACAAATACAAGTTTATTAATCTGTGCGGGCACTTTCGCCAAGTCGATGAGAATTTGTTCATCATCGCCGTCGCCTTCTCCCGTCAGGTTGTCACCCGTATGTACGACACCGCCGCACCGGCTTTTCAGGTTGCCGAAATAGATGACGTTTTTGCTGTCTGTCATTTTATCATTTTCAAGCATCAGTACGGAAGCGTCACAGTCGATATTGGCACCGCCTCCGCCGAACAGCTTTCCGAAAAAGCCGCCCGATGATACAGGGTCCCAGCCCAATCCGACCAGCAGTTTTGACAGGCCTGCTTTTCCTTTTGTTAAATCAATTCGCTGTCCTTTTTGTAAAGAGATCGCCATATGATTCACTCCTATTCTGTAAGGGTGCCGATAAGCACGCCGCAAGTGCGCATTTTCACAAAATTCCGGGATAAGGATCCCGGTATTTATTAAGATATACGTCTTTTATTATATCAAAGTTTCATAAAACATAAGAATTTTTGACGAAAAACGGCGAAAATTCACTTTCTATATTCTCCTTCATTCCGGAGAGAATAGAGAAAACAAAGAAATTGACGGGGACGAACCATTTTTTCTATCCTTGTATCAATACATTCAGGAAAGGGGCAGACGAGTGATTGATTTAAGCATACTTGATCAGGCGCCCGTATCCAAAGGAAACGGGCCGCACGAGACGCTTCGCCATTCCGCGGAGCTCGCCCGCCTCAGCGAAGGATGGGGCTATAAGAGGTACTGGTTTGCCGAGCATCACGGCACAAGGGGGCTCGCAAGCGTGTCGCCGGAAATTATGATGGCTCATACCGCCGCGGCCACAACGTCCATCCGTATCGGCTCAGGCGGCGTTCTGCTGCCGCAGTACAGCCCCTATAAAGTCGCGGAAACATTCCGTCAGCTTGAGGCGCTGCATCCGAATCGTATTGACCTTGGGGTCGGACGCTCACCTGGCGGCACGACGAAAATCCGGCTCGCCCTCACAGACGGGGTCAAGAAAAGCATGACCGAGTTCAACAGACAGCTTCAGGATTTATCATCCTTTCTGACAGATTCTATCCCTGCGGATCATGATTATGCAGGAATAAAGACAGCGCCTTTGATTGAAACAGCCCCGCAGCTATGGGTGCTCGGCCTCGGAGAAAACAGCGCCAGACGCGCGGCTCAGCAGGGTGCGGGCTATGTTTTCGGCCATTTCATTAATCCGGAACGCGGGGAAAAAGCCTTTCAGATCTATCAGGATCATTTCCGGGCCTCCGCCCATTTTTCCGCTCCCGCCTCTCTCTGTGCCATTTTCGTCATATGTGCGGCTACGGATGAGAAAGCGGAAGAACTCGCGTTAAGCCAGGATTTATGGCTGCTTCGTGTCGGGAAAGGGGCCGACAGCCGTGTGCCGAGTGTTGAAGAAGCGAAGGCTTACCCGTATTCCCCGGAGGACCGTAAGCAGATAGAAGAAAACAGGAAGCGGATGGTGATCGGCTCTCCCGCCGCAGTCAGACGCCACCTGCTTGAACTGTCAGATCGTTATCAGACAAAAGAGATGATGGTGCTCTGCAACGTCTTTGACTTTGAAGCAAAAAAAGAATCATACGAACGTCTCGCTGATTTATTTCTATAAAAAAAGCCGTTAAACGGAGCGGCAGATGAGACTGCAGCCCCGCTTAACGGCGGTTTTTTCGTTCTTTTCCTTTTTTAAACGCATTCCAAATCCCCTGCAGCGTAAAGCCGAGCAGAAGCAGAATGATTAACAGTAGAGTAATTGACGGCCCCGGAGGCGTTCCGAGCTGGTAAGAAGACGTCAGCCCCGTGAACACACTGAACAGAGAAATGACAATGGCTGCCGTAAACACCCATTTAAACCCTTTGGCGATACGAATCGCAAAAGCCGCGGGCAATACGAGCAGCGCGGAAACGAGCAGCACGCCGATAATCGGAATAATGACCGAAATCGCAAGCCCCGTCACGATGCTGAAGGACATTGACAAGAGATTTGTGTTAATGCCTGATGTCTTCGCCGTCGCCTCATCAAAGGTAAGCAGATAGAGCGGTCTGTTTAAAATAATGAAATAAAGCAGAATCAGCAGGGTAATGCCGCCGATAATATAGACCTGCTGCTGGCTGACCGTCACAAGCGATCCAAATAAATATTGATCGATGCTCATCGACGCGCCGCCTTTTGACAGACTGATCAGAAACATCGCAAACGACAGCCCGGCCGCCATTAATATGGCGATAGAGACCTCTGAATATGTACGGTATGCCCGCCGCATGTATTCTATGCCGATCGCTCCGATCGTGACGACAACGATGCTCGCCGCCGTAATATTGGTACTGAGAAAAAAGCCGATGGCAACGCCGGACAATGAAATGTGAGACAGCGTATCCGCCATCAGCGCCTGTCTTCTCAGCACGAGATATACGCCTAATATCGGCGCCATAATTCCGATCATGCTTCCCGCTAGAAAAGCTCGTCGCATGAATTCCAAGTCAAACATTTCCATCCGCCTTTTTCCCCCCTCTCAAGCCGTATGACTTTATCCAGATACTGCTGGACTTCATTTTGTTCGTGTGTCACCATAACGACGGTGCGGTTGTGATTTTTTACCTGATGGTGCATAAATTCGTAGAAGCCCTGTCTGCTTTCATAATCAACCGCGGTTGTCGGCTCATCAAGCATCAGCAGATCCGGATTGCTCGCAAGCATTCTCGCAATGCAGATTTTCTGCTTCTGTCCGCCGGATAAGTCGCCGATTTTCCGGTTGCGGAAATCCCACATTTCCACCATCTTCAGCGCGTTTTCCACCTCGTGGTGATCCGTTTCGTTTAATCGTTTAAACCATTTCCCTTTCGTATAACGGCCAGATTGCACAAGCTCAAGAACCGTGCTCGGAAATCCTGCGTTAAATGAAGAAATCTGCTGCGGAACATAGCCGATTGTCAGGCGTTTTCCGGCGGCATTTTTTTTACTGATCTCGGCCGTTCCTTCCCAAGGTCTGAGCATGCCGAGCATGACTTTCATCAGCGTCGATTTTGACGCGCCGTTCGGCCCTGTAATGCCGACGAATTCGCCGCTTTTGATTTCCAGCGACACGCCGTCAAGCACGGGTGTATGCGAATAACCAAAAACGATATCCTGTAATGTAACGAGATTCATGCTGATCTTCCTTTCCCGCATAGAAATAGTGTGCACCCCGCGGCGCACACTATGTTATTTAACCAATAGCGAATCTTTCAGTGCATCGAGGTTTTTCTCCATAATGTCGATATAACCGATGCCTTTATCCCGTTCTTTTTGGCTTAAACCTTCCAGTGTATTGAGCACTTCCGTTTTCGCGCCGATTTCACCGGCAAGTGTATCTGCAACTTTAGGCGATGCGACTTCTTCAAAGTAGATGATCTTCACATCATGCTTTTTGGCAAACGTTTTGAGCTCTGCCAGTTTGGCCGGGCTCGGCTCTTCTTCAGGAGAAAGGCCTGCAATCGCGACCTGTTTCAAACCGTACTCTTTAGCTAAATAGCTGAATGCCGCATGCTGTGTGATCAATTCTTTTTTCGCCGCTTTATTTAATGTTGTACGGTATAGTTTATCAAGATCCTGCAGTTTTGCAATATATTCTTTACTGTTTTTCTCATAGTATGCTTTATTCTTCGGATCCTGTTTTACGATCTGCGCCGTAATGGTTTTGACCTCTTTTTGCGCAAGAACCGGGCTCAGCCAAACGTGAGGGTCCATGCTGTGGCTGTGGTCATGACCGCCGTGATCATGCTCCTCTTCCTCTTCATCCGAACCTTCGAGCAGGTCAATTCCTTTTGACGCCTTTACAAACTTCGCATGATCGGAGCCCATGCTTTTTTCCGCTGAGGGAACCCATGTCTCCATATATTCGCTGTTGTAAACGAAAAGATCGGCGTTTTGAATGCCGGCGATATCCTTCGGCGTCGGCTCCCAATCATGAGGTTCGACCGAAGACGGGATGAGCATGTCTACATCGCCTTTGTCTTTGACAATTTGTTTTGTGAATTCGTACATTGGATAAAAGGTTGTCACGACGTGCAGTTTGCCGTTTTTCGAAGAACCTGACGAACCTTTTGTAGATGAATTGCCGCAGCCCGCCGCAATTAAAAAGCATGCTGCAATGACAATGATTCCGCTCCATTTTTTAAACAAGCTCGTTTCCCCCTGTCCTGTAAATCAGAATGATGACGATTTCCGAACCGTACTTTGTACTTTCTCGTTCATTTGTTCCTATACCATAATAAAACGAAGTAATTACGTTTTGCAAGATATTTTTTGAAAAGAATTGATGTGTAGATATGTTTCCGTTATTATTATATCTAATTGATATATATCTATTGAATATATAGGAGGGTGAAAATTGAGTAAGAAATCTGATACTTATTACGCCTTACTCGGTTTAATAACAATAGGATGTCACACGGGTTATGAAATAAAGCAAATGATGGATCGGAGTTTGCAGCATTTTTGGACCATCAGCTACAGCCAGATTTATCCTAATTTAAAACGGCTTACAGAAGAAGGATTGCTGACGGTGACAACAACCGTTCAAGAAGACCGTCCTGACAAAAAAGAATACCACCTTACCCAAAAGGGTGAAGATGCATTACAGGATTGGCTGAACGAGCCGGTCAAGCAGCCAGCTGCCGAAAAAAATGAGTTGCTGCTGAAGCTTTTTTTCAGCGATAAACAAGACACTGCCTCAAATATCCGGATGATAGAGCACTATAAACTCCAGCTCAATATGAAATATGAACTGTATGAAACAATCGAACAATCACTTTTAAAACGGGATGGTATGGAGCTTAGGCTGTTTACTATTGACTACGGCAAACGAGTGACAGCGGCCGCGATCGAGTGGGCAGATGCCGTCATCAGCAAACTGCAAAAAGGAGATGAGCTTTAAATGAAAAAACAGATGATCACCGCTTCACAGGTAACAGCCCGCTCCAATGAAGAAACCGTCGTCTTTATTATCGGTGTTCGAATTAACAAATGGCCTTCAATACATCGCTGGCTTCCTGTTGTCCGAGCAATGACGCCAATGATTAAAGAATTGTATGCCAATAAGGAGCTCGGCTTTCTCTCTATGGAAATGTCCTGTACATTACGAAGCATTACACTGATCCAATATTGGCGCTCTTTTGATGACCTTATGTCCTACGCCAAAGGAGAAAAACATATGAAAGCATGGCGGCATTTTTATCAGCGCGCGGCCGCATCTCAAGCGGTCGGTATATACCATGAAACATATACAGTTCCCGCTGGCAGTTATGAATCCATCTATGTCAATATGCCGGCATTCGGTCTCGCCAAAGCAAAAGGAAGCATCCCCGTTACAAAAGAAACGAGGACGGCTGCCAAGCGGATCAAGACTGCTCAGGATCAGGCAAGCAGATAGACTCTTGTTTCATATGGACGGAATGTTATGCAGGAATCCGCGCTTCCGGCATTTTCATAGTTGCTGAGAAGCAGTTTCGCACTTCCAGGCTCGGAACCGTCCGGCCAATAAAAGGCGGCTTCTTCTTTTGATACATTGCTGATAGAGATGAGCTTTTGTCCGTTTGCCTGTCTTTCATACACAAACAGCTGCGGGTCATCAGGGAGCAGCAGCGTGTAGCTGCCTTTTATGACGTCAGCATACTGTTTTCGTAAACGGATCAGTTTTTTGTAAAAGTTCAATACGGAATCGGGATCATTCTCAGCCTCGGCTGCATTGATCGTTTTGTAATTGGGATTGACCTTCAGCCACGGTTCTCCTTCTGTAAATCCGGCATTTCGGCTTCCGTCCCACTGCATCGGTGTACGGGCATGGTCGCGGCTTTTCGCCATGATGGACGCCATGACTTCCTCTCTGTCACGGCCCATTTCAAATACCCTTTTGTGATACATATTGACGGTCTGAATATCCTGATAATCCTCTATCCTGTCAAACGGAGCGTTTGTCATACCGAGTTCTTCTCCCTGATAAATGTACGGCGTGCCTTTCATGAAATAAAGCAGGGCGGCAAGCATTTTGGCGGATGCTTTGCGGTATTTGCCTTCGTCTCCGAACCGGGATACGATCCGGGGCTGGTCATGATTGCACCAATACAGCGTATTCCAGCCTTGGTGCTCAAGTTTTTTCTGCCAGTCTGTGAGCACTTTCTTCAAGTCAGACAGCTCAAGCGGCTTTACATCCCAATGCTCTTGTCCCGGCTTCTGATCAAGCTCCATATGCTGAAAATGAAAAATCATATTCAGCTCATGCTCATCGGTTCCCGTGTAGACCAGCCCTTCCTCAGGCGTCACTGATCCGGCCTCGCCGACCGACATCACGTCATATTTGGAAAATACCTCTTTCGTCATTTCTTTTAAGTAATCATGTATCCGTGCTCCGTTTGGCCGGAAAGGCTTCGGATCAGCCCGGCGAGCGATATAATCTTCATACGGCGGCAGGTATTCTTTTTTTGACAGAAGATGGAGCTGGTCAATACGCAATCCGTCCACGCCTTTATCGAGCCAGAATCTCATCATCTCGTACACTGATTGCCGCATTTCGGGATTTTCCCAATTCAGATCGGCTTGTTTGACGGCGTTCATATGCAGGTAATATTCACCTGTATGCTCTTCGTACTGCCAGACGGATTGTCCGTAATCCGACACCCAATCGGTCGGCGGGCCGTCTGCGGTGCCCGGCCGCCAAAAATAATATTTACGGTATTTGCTGTTCGGATTCATTTCCGCTTCTTTGAACCAAGGATGCTCTGTGGATGTATGATTTAAGACGAAATCCATCACAAGCTTTAATCCGCGGCTGCGGCATTCCGTAAGCAGATCGTGAAAGTCCTCCATCGTTCCGTAAGATTTCATAATCGCTTGATGATCCGTCACGTCGTAGCCGTTATCGACGTTTGGCGACGGGTAAATCGGGCAGATCCATATCACATCAGCGCCAAGTTCTTTTATGTAATCGAGACGCGCGATAACCCCCCGCAGGTCGCCTATGCCGTCGCCGTTCGTGTCTTGGAAGCTTCGCGGATAGATTTGATAGACAACGGCGTCTTTCCACCAGTCATTCGCCATCTTGTGATCCCCCTGTTTTTTTAGGGAACCATTTCCTTTATGATCCTTCCCTAAACAAAAAAGAGAAGGTTTCCCCTCCTCTTTTACCTTTCCAGCTGAGACGGATAAAGCGTCATGCCTCCGTCGACGAAAAGTGTCGTTCCGGTCACGTATCTTGCTTCTTCCGACACCATCCATGCGGCGGCCGCGGCGACTTCTTCCGGTTTTCCGAAGGCGTTCATCGGAATTTTTTTCAGCTGGGTCTGTTTGTGTGTTTCATCTTGCAGATCCTCATTGGACTCCGTGGCGATCGTGCCGGGAGCGATGGCATTTACCCGGATGCCTTTGTCTGCGTAATTGAGCGCCATCGTTTCCGTCATCATTTTGATCCCGCCTTTTGATGTTGCGTACTGCACGTTTTCAGGACGCGGTATTTGCTGATGGACGCTCGATATGTTTAAGACCGTTCCTTTTGTCCCGCGCTGGAGCATATGGTTAAGGGCCGCTTTCGCCCCCAAAAAGGTGCCGGTCACGTTGACGTCGATGACCTTTTGCCAATCTTCCAGGCTCATTTCATGGGGCATCGCTTCGGCGCCATTAAAGCCGGAGTTGTTGACCATCACATCCACACCGCCGAAGTGCTCTTGTGCGGCATCAAACAGCGCCTGAATCCCTTCTTCTGAAGATACATCGGCTTTTACGGTGACAGCTCGGCCTCCCGCTTTCTCAATGAAGTCAGCCGCTTCATCTGCTCCGGCGGAATCACCGAGGTAGTTCACAACTACATTCATCCGCTCCTTGCCGAAGCGTTCGGCAATGGCCTTTCCGATTCCTTTCGAAGAACCTGTTACGATCGCTGTTTTTCCCTGTAAATCCTGATACATTGTCTCATTTCCTCCCTGATGTTAATACAGAGCATGTACCCGGTTTTGACCGGCTGAAAACAGAAGGGATCATAAAAAGAACGACGAAACCGAAGCTCCCCCGTTCTTTTTCATTATGCGTAATTGTTCATTTGCAGCCTTTTTTGCACGCCGACAAGCCTGCTGAAAAAATAAGATGCCGCTTTGTAGTTCTCCCGTTTATGAAAGAAATGAGCCGCGTCCTGAAGCAGTTCCTCAGTGTCGGCCAACAGCTCCTTTGATTCCAGAATGTCAAAATACTCTTTGAGCGAATCCTGTCCGCCGTCACCCTGATAAAGCTCCTTAATCAGACGGAATTTTGTCATATAGATCTCGTCTTCCCACTCCGCCGCGCTTTTCATGCCCCGCGCATAGCTGGCGGCGGCGTCACTGTATCTTTCCGTTTTAAAGTAGATATGCGTGAGTGAAAAAACAGCCTGGATGACCTGCTGGAAGCTGTGCGCTTCAAAACCGGCAGCCGCTCGTTCAAAGTCTTCCGCCGCCTTGCAAAAGTCACCCAAACTGTACATACAGTGCCCGATATTATAATAGGCCGCAGCAATCATATAGTGATCATCAAGCCGCTCCGCGTGCTCCAAGGCGCATTCAAGGTATTCCAGCGCTTTTTCATGCTGCTGGGCGTCCATCAGGTTACCGGCAATGATAAATTTGCACTGCACCCTTCTCATTCCGTATAATTCATATTTCTTGTAAATATCAAGCGCCTGTCCCGCGTAATTCATCGAAAAGAAAGTCTGCTTGATATGATAGTACACTTCAGAAATTTTATACAGAAACTCGGCTTTCTCTATGTCATCTTCCACATATTCTAGTTTTTCCTCAGCCCGTTTATAATGAGAAATCGCTGAGATGAAGTTTTTCTGCTTAAATTCATACATTCCCCTGAAATAGTAAAAATAATATTCCAGTAAGCCGGTCAGCTTTTGCTGGTTCATCTCAATCTCAGTGAGCATTTCAGAGAACGGAGGCTGGCAGTCGCCGTCTTTCATGGGTTTTAATTTATCCAGCATGATGCGATGCCTAAATTCCATCAATGAAAAATACAATAATAAATCCTGATTTTCTTCCATATCTTCGAGTTCATATTGAATCTCCCGCTTCAGCGCTTCAGCTTTATCGGCTTCAAACGCGCGGATCAGCTTATACCATTCATTCATCTTTACGGCTACTTCTTCAGATGGAATCTTGGATTTCATAGATTTGCCTCCTTCCTCCGGCTACTAATTATGTTATATTTTACCATAGCAAATTTATGACAGTGAGCAAACAAAGATTTTAATCTATTAAAGAAAGAGAGAATTCACCATGAGATTACCAGTCAGAATAGCATTGCTTTTGATCCTCTTCTTTTGCGCAGACCTATGTTTTTCTTATGTGCAGAAAGAACTGAGGCCGCAAACGGCATTACAGGAGAGGGACATTCCAAATGCTCTTCATCCGCTCGTTAAACAAAATGCGGAATTATTGCAGACGGCCGCTCTGAAAAAAGGCATCACCGTCGTTATTACAGAGGGTTTCAGATCAATTGAGGAACAAAACGAATTGTACCGTCAAGGACGTTCAAAAAAAGGAAATATCGTCACCTACGCAAAAGGCGGAGAATCATATCACAATTACGGCCTTGCCATCGACTTCGCCCTGCAAAAAAAGGATGGCAGCCTGATTTGGGATATGACGTACGACGGAAACCAAAACGGCAGGCCCGATTGGCTTGAGGTCGTATCGATTGCCAAAACGCTCGGTTTTGATTGGGGAGGCGATTGGAGAAACTTTAAAGATTATCCTCATTTACAAATGATCCCTGGCTAATAAAACCTTTTCTTTTTTTGCTTATGCGCATCAATATACGGAGGATATACAGGCCTGTACACAAGCTTATATCCTTCATTGCCGGACGGCGTAAAATCGCGCTGCCACTCCAGCTGCAGATGAAAATCAGATAAAAAAGCGGACTTTGCTTCTTCGATAGTAACGGCCGGCACCGGATTGATCTGCTCTAACTGCTCCGGATCAATATCAGGCGCCATGTAAGCTTCCACAAGCCCGGTTACGGGACTGACAAGTATTCTCGCAGCACCGAACCGAAGCGGAATATCCCGATGCCATACGGAAAAATGGTAGCGGAACCGTCCCCTCCCGTCCGTTTTCAGCGGATTCATTTTAAAAAACTCGTCCGCTCTCGGGTAAAGCTTGTATAAAAATTGAAGCGCAACTTCCTCGCATTCTTCCGCTGAATAAAAGGCCGGGCCTTCATGCTCAATAAAAGATTTAAAGGCTGTCATCTTCCCTGTCTTTTTGTCCGTTTTCATCTTCATTGTATTTTTGTTGCTGCTTTCAAAATAGCTTTCTATACTCAAATCTTTCCGTTCCGGAACTGCCCCTTTCCGCCATGTCGTTCCGATCTCATCCCCGAGATCGCGCCGGCGCGTCTGAATCATATCCGCGGTAAACCCCATCAATTCATCGATGCTGACTTCCCGTTTATGTTCAAGCGCGGGAAGCGGTTTTGCCGATTCGTTCCTGTCCTCGCAAAACGGCTGATCCGGCACGATATCATCTTCTCCGGCCGGATAGCTGTAAGCCGGGAGAATCGGTTCGTAGACAAGGCGCGGCGTTTTCTCAAAATTGACAACGTCATAGACGAGACTGAAGGTCAGCCCGCTCATATAATGCGAGATCACCTTCTCCTGATCGACGAAGGTTTCCGGGACGGGCGCTTCACCCTTATCCCCGTAATAGAGAAACTGCACGATGAAGCCGCTCTCGGTTACATCAACGAAAAAACCCGAATCGGGGAGCGGCCGGCCGAGCACTTTTTTTGTATAGATGAAACGGATGCACCCATTTCGTTCTTCCCTCGCCTGAAAGGTGAACTTCATAAAAGTAAGCGGGCGGTGTCTGGCCGCAAACCGCAGAGCCGTCAGCTTTAATTCGGCGTCTGACAACTGAAGGTCTGAACCCGGACAGTCATTGCGTGAATATGTAAGCAAAGATCCGTCGCCGCCCAGCTCAATCGTTACCGTTTTTTCCGGATGGTTACGATCTTTCCATATATAATAGGCTCTCGTTTTTTGTTTTTCATCAAAGTCTTCTATTTCAAGCTCATAGTGCGGCGGTATGTTCCCAATCTCCAGCGCTTTTTTTCTCAGATGTTCTTTCAGCAATGGGGTCATCCTTTCAGAAGAGTGTATAAAAAAGAACTGTTTTTTATTATATAAAAATGACCTTATTCTTTTAAAGGGAAGAAAGTGCCTTTTATGTGTCTATTTTTAGCAAAGAGCGGAAAGAGCCGTATTCAGGGCGGTTATTTTTCATACAAATGTCACAGGTCACTTAAAACCCCCAAACCGAACACCTATGACCTTCAGCCTATTAAACTCATGATCGCTTCCCCCGTATGCGCCTCAATAAACCGCGGGAAAACCGGCTTGTATACGAGTCTGTACACTTTTCCGCAGCTGCCGTCATCGTAAAAGCGATCCCAAGCGAGCTCGGCTTTGATGGCCCGGCGGATTGCGTCCTTCGCTTCTTCCATTGTCAATGAAGGAACGGGATCGATATTCTCAAGCTCTTTCGGATCAATTTCCGGCGGCATATAAAAAGTGACTAGACCCGTCTTTTTGCTGACACAGATTCTTCCTTCTCCGAATCGCAAATCAACGCCGCCCGAACAGGCCTTATATGTAAGTCCCGCGTTTTCTCCTTCATCATATTGAACCCGGAAATACTGATCCGCTTCCGGAAACATGGCGAATAAAAAGCGGATGGCCATGTGATGGCATTCTTCCTCGGAAAACACCGGTTCGCCTTCTTCTTGTATAAATGACATCACCCCGGTGAGCCGGCCTGATTCTTTATCATACCTTGTTTTCAATACATGTTCATTCCGCTCTTTAAACAGACTTTCAAAGCTTTTATCTTCCCGTGCGGATTTTGTTTTTTCACGACGCCACGCTATGCCGATGCAGCCGTCCCCAAGATCGCTTTCCCTATCTTTATAAAAACCGTCATGCAGCCCGATCATGTCATTGATGCTCATCTTTTCCGCTTCAGGTTCAGGGCGTGAAATCGAGACATACGGCCGCGTGTTGTGTTCCAGCTCTTCATACTCTTCTATTTCTTCATTCTCTTCCTTCAGGTCAGCAGATATCGGCCGCGTCGGAGACACGATTTCATAGACGAGATGGGGCTTGTCATCCCCCTGCACATAGACGGACTGATGCAGTACGGTGAACAACAGCTCTGCTTCAATCTGTTTGACAAAATGAGCCGATGCTTCCCGCTTGTCCGCAATTGTCCCGGGTCTTAACAGATCATCGGCCTTCCCTTGGTACGAAAAGCCGGTTACTTCCCCTGTCACAGCTAGGTCGACGTAAAACCCGGTCAGCGGAAGCGGCAGACCGTAAGCCATCTGAACATAGGAATATCTTACATCACCATCATTTACGGAGCTTTTTTTCTCCAATTCGAACTCAGCCAATGCCCCCGGACGATGGGTTTCTAAAAACGCCCGCATCCGTTCTTCTATGTCCGTTTCCAAAAGAGGAGCAAGATCAGTCCGGAAAGCCGGACGGGATAAGTATTTCAGTTTTCCGTCCGGTTCCAATTCGACCATGATGCCGGCTTCCGGATCGTTCTTGTCTTCCCACCAAAACAGAACCTCATCTTCCTGGTATTCTTCCACATTACTCTCGTAGCCAGGAGGTACGTTTCCGATTCTGAGAGCCAGCTGTTTCAATTCTTCTTTCTTCATCATAACACTTCCTTTTCTTCCAAAAAGATCAAGACTCTTTTATACAAAACTAGTATAATTAACCTGTTCATCTATATGACTATTGAATCAACCATCATAACAACAGGGGGTAACAAGATGTCCATTAAAAAAATGAGCGCCGTGTTTTTCATTTTGCTTCTCACGGCATTTACCGCCGCTTGCAGCAGCGAAACAAGCGGCGGCAAGGAAAGCGGCACGGCGAAAGTAAAAATAAAAGATACGGCCTGGGTGACTTCAGACGATGCTGAACACCCGACCGCACTGAAAGTAACGGTCACTGTCAAAAATACGGGCAATGATCCGCTTACCGTCAAAAGCAGCGACTTCTCGCTTTATCAGAATGACGCGAAAACAGCTGCGGCCGATAAGGAAGACCGGATGCAAAGCGGCACGCTTCATGCGGACAAGACAGTGACGGGAAGTCTGTACTTCACGGCTGACGAAGGCAAATCATATGAATTGGTATATCAGCCGCAGGCAAAAGACGCGAAGCCTTTATCTTATAAACTGAAAGTCAAAGGCACAGCTCCGAAAGCAAAACCCGATCCGGCGGACGCATTATCCGCATACATTGATGTGATGCTGTACGGCCGGCATAATAAAGATTTCACCCGCCTGACCGGTGTAAATGAAAAAATGACAGCCGCCGCATACCAGGAATCGGCGAAAGCGAGCTTTATCGCTTCAGCAGGCATTTCGAAGGAACAAGCCGACTCAAAAGCCATTTCCGCTATTATTGACGCCATGTCATCAGCGCTGCGTGATCACACAGAACTCAAGGTGCAAACCAAATCCATGTCAGACGGCAAAGCCGTCCTGGAAGCAAAAGTGACGCCGCTTGATATGTCTCCGCTTGCAGGCCGGCTGCAAGACCGTGTGCAGGACTATGCCGGAAAGCATCCCGATGCTGATGAAAACGAAATTGTCAGCCATCTGCTTTCTGTCTATCCAGAAGAGTTTATGCGCCTGAAACCGGCTTCTTCTTCCGTGACGAAAGAAATCGAAATGAAGAAAAACGCCCGCGGCCAGTGGTATTTGGACACAGACGCCGACCTGGAAGGATTGACAGAAGCGTTTTTGAAAACGTCCTGACAGCAAGAAAGGAAATAGCGCAGGCTATTTCCTTTTTTATTTTCACTTGAAGATGTCACTGATATATTGAACCTCGTCTTCGGTTAATTGCACATCAAGCGCGCCCAGATTGTGTTTCAGCTGGTCAGGGCGTTTGGCTCCGGGAATAATCGCATCCACAGCCGGCTGCGAGAGAAGCCATGCGAGTGCGATATGCGCTGCAGGCACGCCTTTTTCTTCCGCAACGGCCTTCAGCTTATCCACTCTCTCCAAGTTTTGCTGAAAAGCTTCTCCCTGAAACGGCGGCCTGTTCTTTCGGCTGTCCTCAAAGACTGTGTCTTTTGTGAACTTTCCTGTCAGCAAGCCGGAAGCAAGCGGGAAATAAGGGATGAAGGAAATGCCGTTCTTTTCACAGTAAGGCAGCAGATCTTTTTCCGCCTCGCGCTGAATCAGTGAATATTCCGATTGAAAAACCTCTAAATAGCCGTCAGCGTTGAACTCCTGCAATTGCCGGAAGCTGAGATTGGAGGCGCCGATTGCTCTGATTTTCCCTTCGTCCTTCAGTTCTTTCAGCGTGCCGGCCACTTCGGCCAGCGGTGTTTTGCCGTCAGGGAAGTGAACGTAATACAAATCAATCACATCTGTTTTCAGCCGCTTCAGGCTTTTTTCCGCCTCACTCCGAAGAAATTCACGGCTGTTGTCCAGCTCAATTTGTCCGTTGACCTCTTTATGCGCACCCTTTGACGCAATCACGAGGCTGTCCCGCACGCCGCGCTCTGCGACAACTTCACCGATTAACTCTTCGGAACGTCCCAAGCCGTATATAAACGCCGTATCAATAAAATTGACGCCGCCATCCAAAGCTGTGCGGATGAGTTCTTTTCCCGTTTCATCATTAAGATTCGGAAACAGGTTATGTCCTCCGACCGCATTTGCGCCAAAGCCGATACGCTTTACCCGTAAATCCGTCCTGCCCAGCGCACGTGTCTCATCCATGGTTCCATCCCCTTCCTGTTATCGCTCTTTTTATTATTAGATAGCCGGCAGGAATTATCCTTCCTGAGGGCGCATCAATAGAAAAAACCTTGAAAAGCGTTTGCCCTTCAAGGTTTTTTTGCCGTCTATTAAGATATTAAGATGTCAGAGCCGCGGCGAAGCGATCAGCTTCATCCTGCATAGCGCCTTCAATTTCTTTGTAGCGGCTGGAAATCGTTGATGCGCTGACGCCGTACTTCTTCGCAAGCTTGGCTTGAGAAACGGACGCGCCGTTCAGAGAAATGCTGTTCACATAATATTCGACCGCTGCCGCGAAGGCTTCCGGCTTTCTGATCGTCGGTGTTTTTTTGACACAGAATGTTTTCCACAGATCAATAACGGCCGGAACCAGCTCAGCCGGGTATTCATCCCCGCTCAGACCTTTTTCAATGGCGTCCGCCGTTTCCTTCTCCATGTCATTCGCCCACTCCGCCTGTGTTTCTTCAGCAGCCGGCTTCGGCTCTTCCGCCGTTCCTAAAAGAGCGGCCAGCACAGTGTCGAAGTTCTCCTGCATAAAGCGTTCAGGCGATTTTCCTTCCGCAAGGGCCGGGGCCGCCGCCTTTTTCACTTTGCTGATCAAAGCTTCGGTCCGCTTCACAGGGAAGATCGTAAACTGCATGAAGAACTCCGCTTTTTCCGCTTCGTGGATCGGATAGCCGAGAATCAGGCTTCCCGCCGGCGGAAGATCCTGCTGGCTGACGTCCATTTCCACTTTGAATTGTTTTTTCGTCATGACATCTTCAAAGTGAATCATTCCTTCTTTCACATCTTCAAGCACCATAACGGCAGGTGTCATGCTTTTCCATGATTCAACGATTTCCCGAGTTTTCGGGCGGTTGATGCCGCCGGCTTTTTTCTGAAGATATTCTTCAAAAATCGTCTTGCCGCCTGCCAGCGGCCGGAAGAAAATTCCCCAGATGCCAAGGTTGAAGACGCCGATGTCTTTTGTCTGTCTGTCCAGCTCCGTAATGAACTCGTGCTGGTTAATAAATGATGAAATGCCGTCTCTATGTGCTGTAAAGGCGTACTCCATTAGGCTTTCCTGAATCTGTTTCGCTTCTTTTGCCGCGATGTCTGCCGGAATGTCAGCTGCTTTACTTCCGCAGCATTTTTTATATTTCTTCCCGCTGCCGCATGGGCAAGGGGCATTTCTTTTCACTTTTCCCACAATAAACCCTCCGAATTCTGATATAACTTTATTATTTTAACAAAAATAACTTCAGAGGGCTTGGTTTACGGCGAAAAAAGAATATGGAAGAAAAAAAAGACCCCGGAAATTCTCTATGTCCGGGGCTCTGAATCTGTTAATTCGTATTTTGCCCGCCGCCGTTCAGACCTTCTTTAATCAGCCCGTTTACTTGGCTGTTCATTAAAAGTCCGATGTGCCCGACACCGTGAATCTGCACGTTTCTCGCGCCGATCAGTCGTGACAGCGGGTTCATGACGATTAAGTCCGCTGAGCTGTAATTGATGTATATAAAATCTTTTGGTTCGGATCAGTTCCCGGAAGCGCTCTGTTGGTCACAAGGCCGTTCGCTCCGCCGAGTGTGACGACGTTTGCGATTTTGTCCCCGCCGTCAAGATTTTTAATGTAATAGAGTGTGTTGGCGCCGCCCATGCTGTGCGCGACGATATCGACTTTATTCGCGCCTGTTTCGCTGAGCACTTTTTTCACGTAATTTGACAGTCTCGGCGCATTGTGTCTGTTGTTTCCGGTTTTGTCCAGAAAATCAATGGCGTACATCTCATTTCTTGACCCAGCCTTGGGATGCCAAGTACGTTTTGATTCCCGCGAAGTTAAAGGACGCTCCGCCGATTCCGTGGACCATGACAACCGGATTATGACCTGAGGAGGCTTTTGATACGGTCGGCTGGAAGGCAAATACGGAAATGACGGACAGCATACAAAACTGTAAGGATGGCTAGGATTTTGCTTTTTATTTGTTTCATGAACTTTCCTCCTGCTATGTAATATTTTTGCAATTTTCATTCTATTAGAGGAGAAAAGGAAAAAATAGTGTATTATTTACTGTTTTCTACAAATAAATAAGAGCGGAAAAATAAGAAAGTCGCCCCTTTCCGATAGCACGATTATGCTTTAATACGGCAATCAAAAAAAGGATAGAGCGCCCGGTTCTCTTTTCCTAGATGCATTGAGCATCGGCTGTTTGAGAGTTGAGAGGATTTGAAGCTGTCAGGCATGAAGAGAAAACTCCCCCTATCCCTGCTTTTGTTCTTCCATCATATAAAAACAGCATGCCTTAACGATTTTTGAATCTTCCTGAGAAAAGATCCGTTTCAAAAATCCTTGACACCGCCATGTGAAATCACGATAATAGACCAGTCACTATATTTAAATTTGTCATCAATCAGTAAGGTGGGAACATAATAAGTTATGGAGATTCTCGTGAAAAAATACTCGCCGCGGCAACCAAGCTGTTTCAGCTGCAGGGGTATTACGGCACGGGTCTGAATCAGATTATTAAAGAAAGCGGTGCGCCGAAAGGTTCTCTTTACTATCATTTTCCGGACGGCAAAGAGCAGCTCGCCATTGAGGCTGTCAATGAAATGAGCCATTATATCCGTATGAAAATAAAAGAAAGCCTTGATGCCTATCCTGATCCTGCGGAAAGCATTCAAGCGTTTTTACAGGACTTATCACGCCAATTTACATGTCCGGAGAACTTCGAAGGGTTTCCTGTCGGTTTACTGGCTGCCGAAACTGCTTTAAGAAGCGAAAAACTCCAGCAGGCCTGTCAGTGCGCTTATCAGGAATGGGAGAATCTGTTCGCGGGCAAATTGAGATCTGCCGGTTTTTCTGATGAAAAAGCGGCGGAAATCAGCACTGTTTTAAATGCCATGATAGAAGGCGGCATCATTTTGTCCTTAGCCAAAAAAGACAAAATGCCGATCATCCATATTTCAAAACAAATCCCCAGCCTTCTGAGGACATAAAATACGAGAGACATGTTACGTATGTAAGAGAGGAGAATGATTTTGGAAAAGGCTCAACCTTCCAAACAATATAAAGTCATGCCGATCATGATTTCTTTGCTGACGGCAGGGTTTATCGGCATGTTCAGTGAAACGGCGCTGAATATCGCCCTGACTGACCTGATGAAGGAGCTGCATATCACTCCTGCGACCGTCCAGTGGCTGACGACGGGCTACCTGCTCGTTCTCGGTATTCTTGTGCCGGTTTCGGGGCTGCTGCTGCAATGGTTTACGACGAGGCAGCTGTTCATCGTGTCACTCGCCTTTTCCATTGTCGGTACGCTGATTGCGGCCCTTGCGCCAAGCTTTCCGTTTCTTTTGGCGGCAAGAATCGTACAGGCTTTAGGAACCGGGCTGCTGCTGCCGCTGATGTTTAATACGATTCTCGTCATCTTTCCGCCGCATAAGCGCGGAGCGGCGATGGGGACGATCGGGCTTGTCATCATGTTCGCCCCTGCGACCGGTCCGACTTTTTCAGGGCTTGTGTTAGAACATTTGAACTGGCATTGGATTTTCTGGATTTCCCTGCCGTTTCTTGTCTTGGCTCTTTTATTCGGAATCGCCTACATGCAGAACGTATCAGACATTACAAAGCCGAAAATTGACGTGCTTTCAATTATTCTGTCTACGATCGGATTCGGCGGCATCGTCTTCGGTTTCAGCAATGCGGGCGAAGGATCAGGCGGCTGGTCAAGCCCGACGGTTATCGGTTCGCTCACTGTCGGTGCGATAGCGCTCATCTTATTTTCCATCAGGCAGCTGACAATGAAGCAGCCGATGATGAATCTGCGCGCTTTCCGCTATCCGATGTTTATTCTCGGAGTCGTGATTGTATTTATCTGTATGATGGTTATCTTATCAACAATGCTTCTATTGCCTATGTATTTACAAAGCGGACTGATGCTGACGGCGTTTACGTCGGGTCTCATCCTGCTGCCGGGCGGTATTTTAAACGGCTTTATGTCTCCGGTGACAGGGCGTCTGTTTGATAAATACGGGCCGAGGTGGCTTGTCATTCCCGGGTTTGTCATCACGGCAGCCGTGCTTTGGTTTTTCTCAAACATTACCGGCGCTTCGACGGCCCTTCTGATCGTCGTGCTTCATACATGCCTGATGATCGGCATTTCCATGATCATGATGCCGGCGCAAACGAACGGGTTAAACCAGCTGCCGCCGGAATTTTATCCGGACGGAACGGCCATTATGAATACGCTCCAGCAGATGGCCGGCGCAATCGGCACTGCGGTGGCGGTCAGCATCATGGCGGCCGGTCAGAAGGATTATATGAGCACCGTGAAAAATCCAAATGATCCTTCCGTATACTCCCACGCGCTGATTGCGGGCGTCCAGCACGCTTTTATCTTCGCAATGATTGTCGCCGTGATCGGCCTGATCAGCGCTTTCTTTATGAAACGGGTCAAAGTGAATCACTCATAAGAAAACAGCAGACTCTCCATGAGTCTGCTGTTTTTTATATACCGCGCGCTTTAGCCAGTTCATCAATCGCATAAATAAGGTCATCGGCCGTGTTATAGAAATGCGGCGCCAGCCGGATGATTTGCCCGCTGAGCGCGCCTACGATGTTTTTCCGTTTCAAAAACGAAGCCGTTTCCGCCGCTTTTTCATCCCATATGGAAATCATGCCGGGCCTGTCATCGGCAGACGTCGGGCCTGCGAGGCGCAGCCCTTTTTCAGAAGCGTATTCGTACCCAAATGCGCTGAGTTTTTTTACTTCTTGATGAATGTAATCTGTGCCGATATCGTTTAAAAGGGATAAAGCCGCCTGTGCCGCATATATGCTGATAAATGCCGGGGTTCCGGTCTCGAAGCGTTTGGCTCCGTCAGCATAAGAAAAATGGGTCAAATCCAGCATCGACGCCCGCTGCTGCCCGAACCACCCGGTGACTTTCGGATTCAGTTGTTCGGCAAGTTCCTTTCTGACATAAAGAAACGCCGTCCCCGGTATGCCGAGCATATACTTTCTCGCACCCGCGGCCAGCATATCAACTCCCCACTCGTTCACATCAATCGGGACATGCCCCGCCGATTGATAAGCATCGACAAAAAGAAGCGATCCCTTCTTTGCGGATATCTCCGCAATGCGCTTGATATCCTGGACAAAACCGGATGTAAATGACACATGGGGCACACAGGTGAAAAGCGTCTGCTCCGTAATATACGTCTCATACCGCTCTAGCGGAATCATTCCTTCTTCAGACGGAATCACTGAAAGCTCCATCCCAGTCTGAGCCTTCAGAATGTGAGCGATCGCCGGAAAATCCAATTCCGTATACACCGCCTGTTTCTTTCGGCAATCTGGTAAAGCGGAAACGACGGCAGAGGCGGCAGCCGTTACTGAAGGTAAAACGGCAATTTCTTCAGGCTGGGCGCCGATCAATTTCGCAAACTCACATCTTGCCTGCTCCATGCGGCCGATGGCTTCCTCCCAATTTCCTCCGTACTGAAGCAGGCTTTCCTGATAATCGGTTATCGCTTTTGACACCGGCCGGGCAAGAGCGCTTTGAGAGCAGCTCGCGAGCATCGTATGTGTTTGGAGCACCGGAAATACAGATCGGTATTGCAGTAGAGGCGAATTCAAGACATGTTTCCCCCTTCGGCAGGAATATATGTCCATTATAGAGTATGGTAAAAAGAAAAGGAGGGTTTTTTGATGGAGAAAAAAGTATTGCTTACAGGCTTTGACCCCTTTGGCGGGGAGACGGTCAATCCTTCATGGGAAGCGGTCAAACGGCTGAATGGTGCCGCTGAAGGCCCCGCCTCTATCGTATCCGAACAAGTTCCGACCGTTTTTTACAAGTCCCTTGCCGTGCTGCGCGAGGCGATAAAGAAACATCAGCCTGACATTATCATCTGTGTCGGACAGGCGGGCGGCAGAATGCAGATCACGCCGGAACGGGTCGCGATCAATCTGAATGAAGCGCGCATACCGGATAACGAAGGAAACCAGCCTGTCGGGGAAGACATTTCTCAAGGCGGTCCCGCAGCCTATTGGACCGGCCTTCCGATCAAACGGATCGTTGAGGAGATTAAAAAAGAAGGCATTCCCGCGGCTGTATCCTACACGGCGGGGACGTTTGTATGCAATCATCTCTTTTACGGGCTGATGGATGAAATCAGCCGTCATCATCCGCACATCCGTGGCGGGTTTATACACATCCCGTACATTCCAGAGCAAACCTTGCAGAAATCCGCGCCGAGCCTCAGCCTTGATCACATCACAAAAGCGCTCAAAATCGCCGCGGTGACCGCCGCGGTGCATGAGGACGATATTGAGACCGGCGGAGGCGAGCTTCACTAAGCGGCAGACGGCGTCTCGGCCCATTTCTTTCGGTAAACGATGCGGGACAGCGTCACACTGATTTCGTAGAGGACGAGCAGCGGAATCATGACGAGAAAGTCAGACATAAAATCCGGCGGCGTAATCAGCACCGAGACAACGATCAGCAAAAAATACGAAAGCTTTCTCGCCTTCGCCAGCCGGGTTGGGTTTACGATCCCCAGACGCGTCAGAAACATGACGGCCAGAGGCATTTCAAACAAAAACCCGAACGGCAATGTAAGATTAAGCATAAAGGTAAAATACTTATCCGCCGTAAATACCATGTCAAAGTGGCCGGCGGATAATTGTGTTAAAAATCCGAGCACAATCGGAAAGAGCACAAAATACCCGAAGGAAATTCCGATGATAAACAAAACGGAAAGCCCCGGAATGTAAAGCAAAGCGGCGCGGCGTTCAAACGCGGTCAAGGCCGGCGCCGTAAAACGCCAGAGCTGAAAGGCGGCAACCGGAATCGTTGCCGTAATGGCGCAAATTCCCGCAATCATCATGTACACCCATAAAATCTCGCTCGGGCCTAAAACGGCCAGTCTGCCAGGCAAATCCTTGATCAGCCAGTCATAAATATCCTGTACAAACCAGCAGGCGCCGATAAAAAACACGAGAAAGGCGATGACGGTTTTAATGAGACGCTGCCGGATTTCCTCTAAATGCCCGATCAAGTGGGTTTCTTTTTTATCCAATCGTACATCCTCCTTATATGAAAGAAGGGGCAGAAGCGGATTCGTCTGCCCCCGTGTCATGATTCAGCCTGCCGTTTTATCTTTCTCAGCCGTCTGCTTGTCCGGCTCTTCATTTGAGACCAGTGTTTTTGCGGCGCTTTTAAATTCAAGCAGCGTCCGGCCGGCTGCACGGCCAATTTCCGGAAGCTTTGAAGGTCCGAAAATGATGAGAGCGATGACGAAGATCAGGATTAACCCGGGAATGCCGATATTTGAAAACATGAGTGTGCCCCCTTATTGTGAGATTTTGGCCCGTTTCTTTCTCATTTGCTTTTCGTGCGCATTGTTATGGGCGAAGAATCGATCCTCTTCCACTTCGTTTGACTGCTTTAAGCCTCCCGCAACCGCGTTTTGAGAGACCTTCCGAATCCCCGTCTGGTCTTTCTGATAAATGAAGGAAGCCCGTGTGGATACCTCAGCCCCCGGCTCCGTCACATACGGCACCACTCTGTAATCCGCTCTCCATTGGGCGGGCGTCACCGTACAGCGGACATAGCCGCGATAATCGTTAAAAAACTTGATGTGCAGGTTTTGTTTTAAGATCTGATCCGTATCGGCCCGTTTATCCGCCCCGTTTCCTCCAGATGTAATGGAAGTCCCGACGAATTCGGCTCCGAAAATCTTTGAATTCGTTTGATTAAAATCGGTATGCAGGTTTGACGCCCAGCTTGCATGAACATCACCCGTCAGCACGATGACATTGTTCAGATTTTTGCTTTTTATAAAATTGATGACCCGCTCCCGCTGAGCCGGGTAGCCGTCCCATGAATCCATGCTGAATATCGGATTGGCGGTTGTTCCGAAATTCCATTGCGCGAAAAAGATTTGCTGCGCCAGCACATTCCACTTCGCTTTTGAGGCGGCTAAATTTTCGAACAGCCATTGCTCCTGCTCTGTCCCCATCAATGTGCGTTTCGGGTCTCTCCACTCATCAGAAGGGGGCTTATTCCCGTCTCCGTTGGCCTGGTCATCTCTGTACTGTCTTGTATCAAGCACATTAAACGAGGCTAAATTGCCATATGAGAATTGCCTGTACAGCCGCATATCAGGACCGTTCGGCAGTGACATGCGCCTGAGCGGCATGTGTTCATAATAAGCCTGATAAGCTGCGGCCCGTCTGAGCACAAACGCTTCAACCGATTGGCCTTTTTCAGGGATGACATTGGCATAATTGTTTTCCACCTCATGATCGTCCCATGTCACGACCCACGGAAATGCGGCGTGGGCGGCTTTCAGATTGGCATCAGAGCGGTATTGGGCGTGACGGTTGCGGTAATCTGCCAGTGTATACACTTCGGCGCTGCTGTGCGTCCTGACATTCCCCGTTTTTGACACATATTCATTCGGTCCGTATTCATAAATGTAATCTCCGAGATGGAAGACAAGATCAAGCTTTTCCTTCGCCATATGCTTATACGCCGTATAATAGCCGTGTTCATACTGCTGGCATGAGGCAAACGCAAACGTCATGGCGGACACGTCAGCACCGGGGGCGGGTAGCGTTTTCGTCCGGCCGACGGGGCTGAGCTCATGCCCGCTTTTAAACCGGTAATAGTACACTTTATTGGGCTTGAGCCCGTCCGCTTCGACATGGACGGAGTGTCCGAGATTCGGCTTGGCCATCTCCGTTCCGCGTTTGACGATATGGCGGAAATGTTCATCAGTGGCGATTTCCCAATTTACCGGCACAGCCTGCTTCGGCATGCCGCCCCCATTCAGCGGGTCCGGGGCAAGACGCGTCCAGAGAATGACGCTGTCAGACAGCGGGTCGCCGGAAGCTACGCCGAGGGTGAACGGATAGTTAGAAAATTTCGGAGCGGCATTCACTTCAAACGCGCCGATGGATTGCGCGATCGCTAACCCGAGGGAAAGGCCGGCGATTTTCCCCGCGCCCTGTATAAATGCGCGGCGGTCAAACGTATTGTTCTGAAAGCTTTTGTTCTCCAATTCCTTGATCCATTCATCTAAACGGCCGTCATGTGTCATGTCAGTTCCCCTTTCTTCTCATTGATCGCCCTCATTATAAAAAAGAAATGTTAAACCGCTATGAAGAGTGTGAAGGATTTGTAAGGCCGGAAAATGAACGGCGGGAGACATTTTTCACATTGTTTCGACAAACCTTTGCCCAGCCGGGAGAAATCCCCCTCTGTTTCTTTTTGGCTTTTCATCCGTCAAGCGCACTTTGTTCCTATTTTTCTTCCCAAGAAATTAAAAAAACACCGTTCATTCCAAGAACGGTGCATCCGGGATTAAAATGTATTGTACACGTTTTCGCATGTTTCGCCTGTCGGCTGATAGAAGCAGTGGGACTTGAATCTGCCGACAAACGGCTGATTATACCAAGTCGGCGGGCAGTCTCCCGGCGGCTTAAAATACCACAGACTGAATTTAGCCGGCCAAAACCGTTCACCATTAATCGTCCGGCGGGCAAGCCTCCGCTCGGATTCGCGCGGCCTCTGGTAAAAGTATCCGTGAGTCACCGCTTCAAACGCGTGCGGCTGAAATACCATCTGCCTAATGGTGCGCAGGCCTTTAAAATCAGAACAATTCGCCCGCACCCGATTGATTCCCACATTGCCGACCAGCAGCATTCCCTGCTTTCCTTCGCCTTCCGCTTCCGCCCTGAGCAGCCTTGCCATTAGATCGACATCGGCGCTCGACGCTTTTACGACTGCCATCATGACACCTCCCGTTTTTACTCCTTTCATCATATTCAGCCGCGGCCTAGTGATGACAGACAAAAGCCAGAAAACAAATGTTCACGAAAAAAAGGTTTATATTTCACATGATGAGGAAACATACTAACATGATTTCCATAAGGAGGAATTCGCATGGAGCACATTAAAGCGCTTGCCATTAAAGGCATTATGACCATCATTATTCTGTATCTGATACTGGGCTTAGGTTTCCGCTTTACATTCGGCGACGTGCTGCTGATGACCATTGTGTTGGGAGCCGTTTCCTACTTTACGGGCGATCTTTACGTGCTGCCAAGATGGAATAACATTACGGCGGCGTCCGCTGATTTCGGAATCGCGTTTCTTGTTGTATGGCTGATGGGAATGCCGCTGTCCATGGGCATTTCAGGAGGAAGACTGGCGTTTGCCGCTCTTATTTCCGCCATCATCATTGCTGTCGGAGAATACTTTTTCCATATCTATCTGATGAGAAAAGACTTGGGCGGGTCCCGTTTTTTAGAGCCCCGATCTGAATAACGCAAAAAAGGCCGGATAACGGCCTTCAGCTTGTAGAGAAAATGATGTTTTTTCTACAAGCTTTTTTGTTTTGTACTGTTTCTTTCCATATTCATTTGATTTCAGGTGCAGAAAAAGCACTCCCACATGCCTTGGCTAGGTATGCGGCAATCTTCTTCATGTTCTGGCATGCGGCTGTGAGGAGAACTTGTTCCCTCACATTTTGTTTTCCCAACCAGCAATAGCGAAGCATCTGTTTTGAATCTGCAAAGCTTCGCTCGATTTTTTCTTTTTTTGCAGAGGTTTTTTCCTGAAACAGACAAACGATTTTGTCTGACCTTTTCTTTATCATCCTCCCATACATGTCGGGTGATGACCTTTTGGTGGTTCTTTGATCTTGTGCATTGTTCGAGAATGGGCATGCGGAACAGATTTCAGGATTTGATTTATATGATCGATATCCTTTTCGGTCAGTTGCTGCGTATGTAAGCGTTTGGTGATTTAGACAAATGGATCTGTCTTGTTCACTGTCATAATGAAATTTCAATTTTGGAAACAACCCTCGGGTAGGGCGGTAACGTCTATGTATTTATCAATTTTTCAAAGCAGGTGATCCTCTTCGACAAGTTGGTCAAGCAGAACAAATTCTTTCTTTTATTTTATGACAGGGGAATGGATATTTTAAGGAAAAAATAAAGGCTGTCGAGATTTTCTCGACAGCCTGATCCCCTTAAAGGGGGCTTTTTATTTGTAAAGTATAAACGCTTTATACATCTTGATATAACTGATAAACCCTTTTCAGCCTTTCTTCGAGCTGTTCAAAATGAACGAAGCGGGCTTCTCTCAGAAACTCAGTCCCATCAATGAACAAAAGAAGCACGGGGACAGTGAAGACTGAAAATCTGCCGGCAACCTCTTCTACCTCGTCAGCATTGATATGCCCCAATTTGATTTTTAGAAACTGATCCAATACTTTTCTGAGCTGCGGCAGAACAGCGTGACATACTGTACAGGCGGGCCTTGAAATGTAGATAAAACTGAATTGATGCTGTTTAATAAAATTCTCGATAGAATCTAATGAATGTAAGTCTGTCAGCTCTTTCATCAAAACCCTCCTTCAAATCGGCTCGTCTTTCATGACCAAACTCATCAATACTCGTACATTCACTATACACATTTATATTGATCATATCCGTTTTTTTGCTTTGCAGAGCACCCGCAAATGATGCTTAAAATTCCAAAACGAAAGAACAGTTACCGCTTTTCGGTAACTGTTCTTAGATACTTATATTAAAAATGCACAGCGTACGCCCCTGAACCGATGAGTGCAACTCCGATGGAGACTACAATCAGCACCAAGTTATATTCAAAACCGCCTGCACCGTTCGCAAACCCTTTCGCTCCATGAACTTTTACAATGGCACCTAACATAATGATCGTTATGATAGCAGCTCCAAGCGGGAGGAATACACCTAAAATAAATAAAATTCCGCTTGCGAGTTCCCCGAGACCTGATAAAGCGGCCGCGGCGTTGCCTGGTTTAACTCCAATTGACTCGAACCATTGTCCGGTTCCTTTAATCCCGTATCCGCCAAACCAGCCAAATAATTTTTGTGATCCATAAAACAGAAACACCACACCAATCATGATTCGAATAAGCAACAATCCTGCATCTTCCATTTTTATCTCCCCTTATTTTTCATATTATATGATGTGCTGCAAGGCAGCTTGTTTACCAACGGTCACTTCCAGCAAACATCTGTTAAATGTATGTCTTTTATTTTTCTTCATGCTTCATGTTCATCTATAAATCAATCTAATTCTCTCACTTCAAACGGCAGCAGCCCTTGTTCAATATGAGCCCGATGCGGTTCATACTGCTCAGAGAGCATCAATTTTCCGCCCATTGTTTCTTGTGACTCATCATGGGCAAAGCCCGGCGGATCAGTTGCGATCTCAAATAAGATTTCCCCATGTTCTCTGAAGTAAACCGCATTAAAATAGTTTCTATCCTGAACAGGAGTCACACCATATCCGTGCGCAGCAATGAATCTTTGCCATTCTAATTGATCTTCGTCATCCTGAGCCCGCCAAGCGATGTGATGGACCGTGCCGACACCCATTTGTCCGCGGCCGATAGGCGTTATTTTAAGATCAATCACATTTCCGATATCACCGGCAGAACGATAACGTACGAAGTCTCCTTCTTTGCCGACTCGCTCAAGCCCCATGATGTTTTCTAGCAATTCACCTGTTTTTTCAGGCTGTGCTGATAACAGGGTTGCACCGCCAAAGCCTTTAATGGCAACATCCGGGGTTACATCTCCGAAAGTCCACGTATTGGTCCCCCCTGCTTCTCTTTCCGCGATTTCTAAATGCAGGCCATGCGGGTCATCAAATTCTATATATTGTTCTCCAAAACGCTCGATTTTTGTGTATGGCACGTTGAACTTTTCAAGTCTCTTTTCCCAAAATGACATAGCACCTCTTGGCACGACGTAAGATGTCACGCCAACCTGTCCGTCTCCAATGATGCCTTGACGGGCGTCCACCCACGGAAAGAATGTGATGATTGTTCCCGGCTTCCCGCCTTCATCCCCAAAATAAAGGTGATACGTACCCGGATCATCAAAATTGACCGTTTGCTTGACCAATCGCAGCCCCAGCACTCCAGCGTAGAAATCAGCATTCTCTTGAGGGTGACCGACAATTGCTGTAATATGATGTATTCCCATCGTTTTTTTAGCCATTTTTATCCGCTCCCTTACAAGTATTTAAATATACTCCACAAACTCATTCACAGGCTTTCGGTAGCCGCGCGGCCTTCTGCTTTCTGTTTTTTCTTTCCCGATTGTAATCATCATGACAATCTCAAATTGATCATCTATATTCAAAATCTGTTTCACGGCTTCAGTATCAAACCCTATCATCGGACAGGTGTCCCAGCCTTTTTCCTTAGCACTCAGCATAAACATCATCGCAGAAAGTGAAGCATTTCTTATCGCCTCATCTCTCTTAAATGGCTCTCCCCTGTTTTCATAAAACGAAACGGTGTCTTGAACCATGTGATCATACTCTTGTTTATTTAATATCCCCAGCATCTTCAATCCTTCATAGATGTCAGCCGCTTTCTGATATGCCTGCTTATCCCCTAAAACTAAAAGCACCGCTGATGAGCTAAACACTTTATATTGTCCGTTTGCGGCCTGCTTCAGCTTTTCTTTCACATCCGGGTCAAGAACCGTCACATATTTTGTATGCTGCAAATTAAAAGCTGATGGAGCCAACGCAACCAATTCAAACAATCTCTTGTGATTGGATGATCTGGAAGAAAGTTGCTTGCAGATCTTCTTTCATTCACTAGCTGTACAAATTCAGCCATTTCCCTCGTACCCCCTTTATCTCGAATTCGAGATATTATGATATAAAAAATCAAATAACATATGATCAAAAAAACGAAACGTTCTCTTCACTGATCTTTTCGTGATTCAAACGACCGGCAGGTTCTTATCCTGCACTCTAATTAAGTTATATTGAATTAAAATATCTTGAATTCGAGATAATAATATAAGATAAATACTCAAATGTCAACAGTTCATTTTTAAATTCAGCGTAATTTTGTCTGTGTATGGTTTAGCCCTGCTCCAACTTTTTTTCTGTCACCTTATTTATTAGTAAACAGGAAACAACCTTGCTATAGACCCACTCGAAACTGAATTGGTATGATAAGCAAAGTGATTACACAAGAAAGGATACGGAGAGCGCATCAAAAGCGCCCCTATTTTTTTGTGCAGTTTTATAGGAGGAAAAAATGGCAAGTGAAAGAGAACAAATAAGCAAAAAAGTTGCTTTGATTGCATTGATAGCCAATCTGATCTTAATGGCAGGAAAGATCTTTTTTGGACTGATAGGCGATAGTGAAGCAGTTTTTGCCGACGGTATACATTCTGCAGCGGATGTCGTGGCTTCGATTGCTGTCCTGGCCGTCATCGGCATTTCTAATAAGCCGCCCGATCAAGACCATCCTTTCGGGCATGGCAAAGCTGAGGTCATCAGCGAAGCGATTGTAGGAATCATATTAGTGCTCGTTTCCGTGTATATTCTAATAGAAGCGATTTCGTCCTTTGTTGAAGGTCCAAGCATCCCGCAATACAGCGCATTGTTTGCGGCTCTGATATCCTACGTGGCTAAGCAGATCTTATATCGTTATTCGATCAAACAAGGGGAAAAATGGAACAGTAAAGCGGTTATAGCGATTGCATACGATCATAAAGGCGATATCGTTGCCTCTCTTGCCGCTTTTATCGGCGTCCTATTGGCGATTATCGGGAACACCCGCGGATGGTCCTATCTGTTGTACGCCGATGCAATTGCCAGTGTTATCGTGGCGTACCTCATTTTTAAGATTTCAATGGAATTAATCAGGCCGTCTGTTGACGTTCTCATGGAAAAAAGTGTTGATCCCGAACTGATAGAGGAATATAAAGCGGTTATTTTGCATTGTCCTCAAGTCAAACGGCTCGATAAAATCCGAGCGAGAGAACACGGCCACTATAAATTGCTTGATGTCCGGTTATCTTTGGATCATGATTTGACGATTAAGCAGGGACACGATATTGCCCGCGAAATCCGAAATGAAATCAAAAGACACTTTTCAGATGTTGAAGAAGTGCTCATTCATGTGAATCCTTATTTTGAAGAATGAAAAAGCAGCTTGTATAGAAAATGATGTTTTTCTACAAGCTTTTTTGTTTTGTCCTGTTTCTTTTTCAGGCGCAGAAAAAGCACTCCCACATGCCTGGCCTTGCTTGGCAGGTATGCGGCAATCTTCAACATCATTTTGAATAAGATCAGCGGATCAAGTGAGGGGCGGCCTTTATTTTCGCTGTAGTAAGGTTTGGCCTTTTCAACGATGAGAGAAGTCTATATATTTCGAAGCAGGTGATCCTCTTCGGCGAGTTGGTCAAGCAGAACGAATTCGGCTGTGTTTTGAGAAGCGTTTCTTGTGTGGAACGTGAGAAAGACACCGTCTGATATTTTAAGGAGAAATAAAGGCTGTCGAGATTTTCTCGACAGCCTGAAGGCCGGATAACGGCCTTTTTTCTTTGATTTCACTGATCAATATGCTTTTTGATAAAATGCAGCAGCGTGTTTCCCTGAGCCGTCAAAATGACGCCCTTCGCTCCGCACTTCGGGCAGGGCGCTCCTTCTTTCTCCGCGCCGGTTCCTTCACAATGCGGACAAGTGAGTTCAAGATCGTCGGTTGCGATCACCATGAATATCCCTCCTTTTTTGATTTTCGGTCCGTCTCCAGTCACTTTCCATGGCCATCACCTCCTTAACGATACAAAAAAACCCCATCCATCAAAGGACGAGGTTTTCGCGGTGCCACCTTTATTAACGGCTGAAAAGCCATTCTCTCAAAAAGTACAGAAACAACACGGTTTCAATACTCCTTTCTTGATAACGGGGAAAGAATCCCGGCACCGCCTACTTTCATTTAAGCGCAGCAACTCAGAAGCCCATTCGGCATCGGACGGGGATCGGTTCACAGCGGCCACCGACTCTCTGAACCCCGCACGCAGATGCGTACTTGCTCTTCCTCAGCATTGTTCATCCGTTCTTTTGTTTTAAAAAGTATCATACGCTGTCATCCGGCGGAAGTCAATAACCTTTCGAATCAGACAGGCCGAGCATTTCCCGCGCCATTTGCATATGTTCTTCCTGACCCGTCTGAAGCGCGAACTTCGCCGTCTCCACAGGATAAGCAGCCTGCCATTCTGTCACATGCTCCTGCATTTTCGGCCAGACACGCCCGCCTTCAGCTTGGTAGCTCTTAATCAGGCGTTTCGTTTCTTTTTCTCCTAATATTACTTGATAAAGGACAAAATCCTTGGCCTGATCAGCAACCTTCGCCTCCGTCCAATCGAGAAGACCCGTCACACGCTGATTTTGGCCGATTAATATATGCGGAGGGTGCAAGTCGCCATGGATCAGCGCGGAAAAATCAGGCCAATACGAGCTGTCATTTATCCATGTTTGCCATCTTTGCCAAAGCGGCTCTGAAACTCCGATTTCTTTTTTTATATGATCCATCGATTCCGCTGTCCTTTGCCTGACATCATCCGGTTTTATGATTTCAATGCCGGCTCTGGAGGCAGCGGCCGGATCTGCCCCGTGCAGCTCGGCTAATGCTGCTGCAAGCGAGCCGACAAAACCGTCTGAAGGCGGCTCGTGTTCCATATTCCAGACGTGCTGTTTCTTATCCAGATCAATCGCGGCGGCGGGTATGCCGTCCAGTTTCGGATAAGCGATCAGTTCCGGTGTATGAATCCGCCAATCGGGCACTGATACCGCGGCATAGCTGCGGAGAAACGCGAGAACGTTACTTTCCGCAGCCGCTCTTTCAATAACATCGGGGCGGCGCGGTTTTCGGAGCACCCATGTTACGCCGCTGTCATCTTCAGCAAATACGACTTGGAAGTCCATACCCGTTTCATTTATGTCCGCCCCTTCATATTTTAACTGTAAGCCATTTTCCTTTGCGATGTTCAGAACGGATTCTATATCCCTTTGTTTTGTCATTTTGTTTCCCCATTTCCCTTATTTACTGACACAGAGCTTCGCCTGAGGCGGAGAAAAATGAGATATGTGAAGACGCCAAAAAGAGGGCGGCATAATCGCCGCCCCCTCACTATAACTGTCAGGGTCCTTTATTCAGGCAGACAATCCCGGTTTTCTCCGCGCTCAAGGCAGAGACATTGACACTATTTCATTAGTGCGTAAACCGGAATATGATTTGCCATCAGGACCCCTCCGTTCTTTTTGAGTTAACATTATTTTACACAAAGACCTTATATAAGTAAACTCTATTGTTCAGGTTACCGGCTTCCCCCGCTGACAAATTTCGATCCTTCGCGTAAATCTTTCGCCTCCAAAAAGAAGACGTGAATGAATTTTTTCATATTCACTTTAACCGGAGAAAGCGGAATGGTTTCTTTGGCCTGCATTTCTTTCATTCTCTTGCTGACGGCAGGGAAATCGAAGAATTTCGAGGCGTAGTATTCAAATTTGGGATTTGAAAAATCCGTTGTGCCCAGAGAAGCGAAGTGGTTTAACGAATGAATGATTGCTCTTCTGATCCGCTGTTCGGAGGCTTTGGTCTCCCTGCTGACGTCTGCTTCCGACGCCGCAGGCCCCAGTTTCCGCAATGCGACATTTGTAAACACCCGCTTCAGCGACGGAACGCTTTTTTGCGCTTGCTCATCCTCAAATAAAAAATGCAGCACGGCCATCAGATCGTGCGCGCCGCTTTCTCCCACAATCCCTAATTCTGATAACAGAAATTTTCCCGTCTCTTTAACGGATTTTTCATGGGCTTCAGAAAGGCGGCTTTGCTGCGGTTCATTGCGCTGAACAAGCCGTCTTAACGAATTTTGGATGTCGCCGATGGACGTTTCCAATTCTATAAGGTCTTTCACTTTTCGGAGGACGGTGATGATCTCAATTTTGTTGATCGGTTTGTGGATAAAATATTCAATACCGAGAGAATAGGCTTCCCCCACCATTTCCTTCGCCTCCACCTGAGATATCATCACCGTTTTTCCGGTGTACGAATTCTGCAGGTGCCGGATCGTCTCAATCCCGTCCCGCCCCGGCATCAGCAGATCTATTAATAAAATGTCGACTTGTTTAAAATGGAGATAATGCCCTTCAATCTGACTCCCGTCCTCCGCCTCACCGACGACTTCGCCTAAATCCTCATCCTCGATAATCTGTCTCAAAATAGAACGGATCGCCCGGTCATCATCAGCTATAAAAAAGCGCATTATGAACTCCCCCTTTCTGCAATCAAATGCCTCACCGGCAGCTGAATCGTAAATATGACGCCTTTTGGCTTGTTATGAAAGGAGATGTCCCCGTCAAGTTCAGTTACGATTTCCTTCACGTAAGAAAGCCCGATGCCCGTTGAAGGGGTGCCGAATTCATCGTATTTGGACGTAAACCCCGGATCATAGACAATCTCTCCGATTTTTTCCGGAATGCCGGGACCGTCATCTTCCGCCTGAAATTCGGCCGTATCATCCTCCGCCCTGCGCAGCGTAAGGCGGATCTCACCCCTGTCTCCCATGGCCTCCACGGCATTGGCGGTAAGATTATTCAAGATCGACAGGACGGTAAAGACATGGTAATCGGGATGCTCTCCTTCAATCACGCTTTGAAACTGAATGTCCTTGCCTAAAGATTCGGCGTATTTTTCATTGATTCGGATGACGAGGCCGATCAGGGCGGCGGCATCCATGTAATCCCGGAACCTCTCATTTGAAATCAGCTTCGACAGCCCGGCGAATATCCGCTGATTGTCTTTTTTCACTTCATGAATTTCTCCCGCAAGGCGCAGCATGCGGCTGCCGAGCTCCCGGTCGTTCCCGCTCATTTCCCGATACAGCTGATAGGATTCCTTCGTCACATGTTCTGTCGTTTTCAGCGTTTTTTTCAAATGAATCGTTTCTTCATACAAGTTAGACACGATCATCAGCATATGCTCATGCTGCTTTCTCGTTTGCTTTTCCCTGACCTGAGCTTCATGCAGCTTCATCACGTTGAAAAAACTCAGCACTATAAATGTGTGAGAAACTGCGATAACCGCAATATCTGCCAGCTTGTCCGGTATCATAATCGGCTGGCCCCCGGAAAACTGAACCGCCATTTCAACGGTGTCAGACGCGATTTCAATGAGAAAACCGAGAAATCCGATCATCAGCGGCCGATCGCGAAAATGTCTGACCTTCAGCACGTAAAACAAACAGGCATATGTAAAGTAAAAAAAGAAACTGGGGTATTGGCTGAAAAAAGCCTCCGTAAAGCCGGCATGCTCTCCTCCCCAGCAAGCCAGGCCGATCCGGAATGCCACAACGGCTGCACCTGTCAACAGCCCTGACAATACCGCAGGCACATGCCGCAGCAGCAGCAGAAAAAAGAAAAAAGCGGGCGCGCCGAAGCTGATCCGGTACACCTCATTTACGGGGTAAAATTTCAGTTCCCCCGCCAGCGGCACGGTGATCAGCATAAGGGCGAAAAGATAGCCGTCTTTTTTTAGTAAATATTCGAGCCTGATCACAATCACTTCCTTCTTCTATCTATTTTGAATAAGACCGAAGGAGTCCGCAAATTTAGACCCGGTTAGCGGGACGCTCGGGCTGATTTATAAATCTATCGGCTTATTTTAAGAATGATTTTGTCGTATTTTGTATGATTCTGTAGATGTCATTATACATTAAAATTGAACACACTATATTTGAAAACGTTTTCCAAGACCGATTTCCGCTTGCGGACAGGCTTGCAATAGAGGAGGAATGTTATGAAAGATATGGTCAGCGCCTTGAAAAAGAGGAACTGGCTTCACTTTTACAAGATTGGGTCGAGCATTACCGCCCGTTTTCCGTTAATGGAAAAAGCGCAAATTATATACCCGCCCTCGAGAAATCAACGACTCTCAGCTGGGCATTTGCATATTAGAGCCTGATGGCTCCGTGATTCATGCCGGTGAATGGAATGTCCCGTTTACATTGCAGAGCATCTCAAAAGTCATCAGCTTTATTGCGGCCTGCATGAACAGAGGCATTTCTTACGTGCTGGATCGCGTGGACGTGGAGCCGACAGGTGACGCGTTTAATTCTATCATCCGGCTTGAAATCCATAAACCCGGCAAGCCGTTCAACCCGATGATCAATGCGGGCGCCATTACCTCGCCTCGCTTCTTCCGGGTGAAACGGCGCATGATAAATTAGAATACCTGTTTTCCGTTTTTGAAAAATTGATAGGAAAACGGCCTCACATTCACGAGGAGGTCTTCCGCTCTGAATGGCAGACCGCGCACCGGAACAGGGCGCTCGCCTACTATTTAAAAGAAACGAACTTTCTTGAGGCGGATGTGGAAGAAACGCTGGAAGTCTACTTAAAGCAGTGCGCCATGGAGGGTACAACCGAGGACATCGCTTTAATCGGATTGATTCTTGCGCATGACGGCTACCATCCGATCCGCCGGGAACAGGTCATTCCGAAAGATGTCGCAAAACTCGCCAAAGCCCTGATGCTGACGTGCGGCATGTACAATGCGTCAGGCAAATATGCGGCTTTCGTCGGTGTCCCGGCAAAAAGCGGAGTATCCGGCGGCATTATGGCATTGGTTCCTCCAAGCGCCAGAAGAGAACAGCCTTTTCATAACGGCTGCGGCATCGGCATTTACGGTCCGGCCATTGATGAATACGGCAACAGCCTGACGGGCGGCATGCTGCTGAAACATATCGCACAGGAGTGGGAGCTCAGTATTTTTTAATCAAACGAACCAAGAGGTGATTGGATGCAGGAATTCCTTGAAAATGTAATCGGTTCAGCAAATGATTTTTTATGGTCAAAACTTTTAATCGTACTGCTTCTTTCTCTGGGACTGTTTTTTACGTTCAGATCAAAGGGTCTGCAAGTCCGCATGCTGAGGGAAATGATCCGGGTTTTAAAAGAAGGCGCGGCCGCCCGGTCAAAAAACAGCATTTCCCCGTTTCAGGCATTTTGCATCAGTATGGCGGCGCGTGTCGGAACCGGAAATATTACCGGAATCGCAATTGCGATCGCACTCGGCAGTCCGGGTGCTATTTTCTGGATGTGGATTATCGCAGTCATCGGTTCGGCTTCAAGCTTTGTTGAAAGCACGCTTGCCCAAATTTATAAAGTAAAAGATCAAAACGGCTTCCGCGGCGGCCCGGCCTATTACATGGAAAAAGGCCTGAAGAAACGCTGGATGGGCGCGCTGTTCGCCGTATTAATCACACTGTCATTCGGGATCGTCTTTAATTCCGTTCAGTCTAATACGATCAGCATCGCCTTTCAAAACGCGTTCGGCACCAGCCGGCTTACATTGGGCCTCATTTTAATAGCGGTCTTCGCCTGTGTTATTTTCGGAGGCGTCAAACGAATTGCGAAGATGGCGGAATATGTCGTAGTCGTCTTAGCCGTTTTATATATCGGCATCGCTTTCTTTGTCATTCTGACGAACATCACCCAATTGCCTAGCGTTCTGTCGATTATCAAAAAAAATGCTTTCGGTATTGATCAGGCAGCGGGCGGCGCTTTAGGTGCGGCATTGATGCAAGGTGTGAGACGCGGGATTTTCTCAAATGAAGCGGGAATGGGAAGCGCCCCGAACGCGGCGGCGACGGCTACAACGAGCCACCCGGTGAAACAGGGACTCATTCAGGCATTCGGCGTCCTGACGGATACGCTTGTCATCTGTACAAGCACGGCACTTATCATTTTATTTTCAGACGCTTATCACCAGCCGGGCCTGAGCGGCATCGCGCTTTCTCAGGCTGCCTTGAGCGACCATGTCGGCGCGTGGGCATCGGGTTTCCTTGCCGTCTTAATGCTTCTGTTCGGCTTCAGCGCTCTTATGGGCAACTATTATTACGGAGAAACCAATATCGGATTTTTAAGCCAGAACAAGAAATGGCTGTTCATTTACCGCATCTGTGTGCTCGGAATGGTTCTATTCGGATGCATTTCCAAAGTCCAGCTTGTGTGGGATATGGCTGACTTGTTCATGGGCTTAATGGTGGTCGTGAATTTAATCGCGATTTTCCTTCTGTCGAAAAAAGCGTTTGCCGCTTTGAGCGATTATGTCCGGCAAAAGAAAGCCGGAAAGGACCCCGTCTTTTACAGAGATGTGCTCCCTGATGATGACGGGATCGAATGCTGGGAGTATTCAGATATCGCTAAAAACACGAAAGGCAAACACATTTCCTAAACAAAAGGTGTTCGGGCAGCTGGCCTGAACACCTTTTTTCTGCCGGTTCATTGACAAAGAGAAAAGCGTCTATTACTCTTTTTATATATTTTCAGAAAAGTCAGAGAGGAATGCCTATGAATCCCATTACACAAATATTAGATGAATATCCGGTTATGATCATAGACGGAGCGATGGCTACCGAGCTTGAACGGATGGGCTGTGATTTAAATGACGATCTGTGGTCGGCCAAAATTCTTTTGGAGAGACCCGAACTGATCAAACAGGTGCATGCAGAATATTTTGCCGCCGGCGCTGATTGCGCGATCACCGCCAGCTATCAATCAACGATTGAAGGATTTGCGGCACGCGGCATCCCAGAAACTGATGCGATCCGCCTTATTCAGACATCAGTTGAGCTCGCCGTCCAAGCACGTGATGAATTTTGGGCGCATGAAGAAAACCGTATACACCGTCCCAAACCTTTGATCGCCGCTTCTATCGGACCTTACGGCGCGAGCCTTGCCGATGGCTCTGAATATCGCGGACATTACGGACTGACGGAGGATGAGCTGATCAGCTTTCACCGCCCCCGGATGAAAGCCCTCATCGAATCCGGCGCCGATCTTTTGGCCTGTGAGACCATTCCGTGCCTGTCAGAAGCAAAAGCGATCACAAAGCTGCTGGAGGAATTCCCCGGCACTTATGCATGGATCAGCTTCAGCGCCAAAGACGGACGGCATATCAGCGAAGGCACGCCTATTTCCGAATGTGCGGCTCTGCTCGACTCCTGCAGCCAAATCGCAGCGATCGGCATCAACTGCACACCGATTGAACATATTCCGACGCTGATAGAAGAAATCAAACGGGCAGCGTCCAAACCGATTATCGCCTATCCGAACTCCGGCGAACAGTATGATCCGGTGACAAAAACCTGGATAGGCGCAGCCTGCGAAAACAACTTCGGAAAAAGCGCGCAAAGCAGCTGGTACGAAAAAGGCGTGAGCCTGATCGGAGGCTGCTGCCGGACGAAACCTGCGGACATCCAGGCCATTGCCGATTGGGCCAAGACCTTAAAAACAACTTGACTAATCGGAATAGTTTGTATATTCTATTCAAAAAGCCGGTTCGCCGGAATCTCGTGCCATTCGCCGGCATGAGATTTTTTATTAGAACGGCCCTCGCAGAAAGTTGGAAAACAATGAACAACAAGAACGAGACAAATTTTCAGAGAAGTATGAAAAGCAGGCACCTCTTTATGCTCTCACTCGGAGGTGTGATCGGAACAGGGCTGTTTTTAAGCTCTGGGTATACCATTCATCAGGCGGGTCCGGCGGGCACCATTTTCGCTTACCTTTTGGGCGCGTGCATCGTCTATCTCGTCATGCTTTGCCTCGGTGAACTGTCAGTGGCCATGCCGGTAACGGGCGCATTCCACACCTATGCGAAAACCTATATCGGACCGGCGACGGGCTTTACGGTCGCATGGCTGTACTGGCTGACGTGGGCGGTGGCGCTGGGCTCTGAATTCACGGCGGCCGGGCTCTTCATGCAGCGCTGGTTCCCGCATACTTCGGTGTGGATGTGGAGTGCGGTATTCGCTCTTTTCATCTTTTTATTAAACGTCTTCTCCGTGAAATTTTTTGCTGAATCGGAGTTTTGGTTCTCAAGCATTAAAGTCTTAGCCATCTTACTGTTTATTTTATTGGGCGGAGCGGCGATGTTCGGCATTGTCCCGATGAAAAGCGGTGAGGCCGCACCTATGCTGTCGAACTTTACGGTTGGCGGCAGCCTTTTTCCAAATGGCTTTTTCCCGATACTGATGACGATGCTTTCAGTAAACTTTGCCTTTTCAGGGACGGAATTGATCGGAATCGCTGCCGGGGAAAGCGCTGATCCGGAAAAAACCGTTCCGCGCGCCATTAAGACCACAGTCTGGCGGCTGGCGCTTTTCTTTATCGGAACGATTTTTGTGCTGTCAGGGATGATCTCCATCCAGGAAGCCGGTGTGATTGAAAGCCCGTTCGTCACGGTATTTGACAGAGTCGGCGTGCCCTATGCGGCCGATCTGATGAATTTCGTCATTTTAACGGCGCTTCTGTCTGCCGCCAATTCAGGGCTGTACGCGTCATCACGTATGCTGTGGTCCCTGTCTAAAGAGGGAGAGCTTCATCCTGCCTTTGCCAGGCTGACGCCTAAAGGCATTCCTTTTAACGCTCTGATCTTCAGTATGATCGGCGGCATTCTGTCGCTGCTGTCAAGCGTATTTGCAGCGGATACAATCTATCTTGTTCTCGTCTCCGTCTCAGGATTTGCGGTCGTGGCGGTGTGGATGAGCATTGCCGCATCGCAATTTTTGTTCAGAAGACGGTTTCTTAAAGAAGGGCATCAGGTTTCAGAGTTGAAGTATCGGACGCCGGGATACCCGGCCGTGCCGATAGCGGCCTTTCTTCTGTGCCTCGCCTCCTGTATCGGCATTGCTTTTGATCCGAACCAGGCCATCGCCCTTTATTGCGGAATTGCATTTATGGCCGTCTGTTACATCGCTTATTATGTGAGAAACCGGAAAAGCACCGCACGCGTTCAATCCGCTAAATCCCAATAACCGAAAAAAGAACCCTGCCGCGCAAGGGTTCTTTTTACATTTATACTTCAACCACCCATCTGAACGAATCCCGCACCTTCCCGACCTGGATGCCGGTAATCGTTTCATAGAGCCTTTCTGACACTTCACCGATCAAACCGTTATTCAGCTCAATCGTTTCTCCGTGAATATGCAGCGCGCCGACCGGCGAGATGACGGCTGCGGTTCCCGTACCGAATACCGCTGACACTTCGCCTCTCATTGCGGCCTGATAAATGTCATCAATGGCAACGTGTTCTTCCCTGACAGGTATGCCCCAGCTTTTTAACAGCTCTATCACAGATGCCCGGGTGATGCCTCCGAGAATGCTTCCGTTTAACGCCGGCGTTACAGCCTCTCCGTTTATGATGAAAAAGATATTCATACTGCCTACTTCTTCCACATATTTCTTTTCCACCCCGTCTAGCCAAAGCACCTGATCATACCCCAGTTCTTCGGCTTTTTGCTGAGCCTGTAAGCTGGCCGCATAATTTCCGGACGTTTTGACATCGCCCACTCCGCCGGTGACGGCACGCACATACTCATCCTCTACATAAATACGGATCGGTTTCAGCTGATCGCCGTAATACGAACCGACAGGCGTCAGGACAACCATGAATTTGTAACGGTTTGAAGGCCGGACTCCTAAAGAAGGCTCAGTCGCAATCACAAACGGACGGATGTATAATGACGTTCCTTTTTCTTTCGGAATCCATTCCTGCTCCAGCACCACCAATTGTATCAATGCTTCCAGCGCCAGCTTCTCGTCGAGAGGCGGCATGCTCATCCTCCGTAACGATTTATTCAGCCGTTTAACATTCTGGTCAGGCCGGAACATCAATACCCGTCCTTCTTCTGACCTGTATGCTTTCAGCCCCTCAAATACGGCTTGCCCGTAATGGAAAACGGATGCGGACGGATCAAGATGAACCGGTTCATAAGGTGTAATTCTCGGATCATGCCAGCCTCTTTCTTCTTCGTAATCCATGACAAACATGTAATCAGTGAAGTACTTGCCAAATCCCAATGAAGCGGAATCCGGTTTTTCTTTTCTTGCTGTGACCTTACGTATTTCAATCAGTTGATTCAACAAAAGCACACCTTTCTTATAATTCTTAAAATTTTCAGTCTTTTATGATCTGCATATATTTTCTCTGTCCGAATCGTGTATGCACAGATATATGAGGATGCAGTTGTCCGTATCATATCATATAATTATCAAAATTTTTAATATTTTCGAGTAAAATTCTTTCTTTATCCTATGCCGCTTCATTTTTTCCAATGAGGACTTTGTGTCATATTCAATGATTGCGCTTACATAATGTAAAGCAATCCTCTCTTTCACACAGTCAATGTGTGACAAATTTATGGCAGAGAGGAAGGTGGTTGCCGCCTGCTTCGCGAATTACGTAAGAAATGCGCAAGTAAAAGGGGGATTCGCTTGAAAAAATTTATCGCATTCCAGATTTTGATCGCTTTAGCCATCGGAGCATTGATCGGCCATTTCTTCCCGGATTTCGGGATGGCGCTGCGGCCCGTCGGAGACGGATTTATCCGCCTGATTAAAATGATTGTCGTGCCGATCGTGTTTTCGACCATTGTTATCGGAGCCGCCGGCAGCGGCAGTATGAAAAAGATGGGCAGTCTCGGCATCAAAACGATTATTTGGTTTGAAGTCATTACGACGCTTGTTCTGGGGCTCGGCCTGTTATTGGCGAACGTACTGAAGCCCGGAGTCGGCCTTAACCTCTCTCACCTTGCTAAAAAAGATATTCACGAGCTTTCCGGCTATACTGAAAAAGTAGTCGACCTGAAACAAATGCTTCTTGATATTATCCCCGTTAACATCATTGACGTTATGGCGAAAAATGATCTTCTCGCCGTCATCTTTTTCGCAATCTTATTCGGTGTCGCCGCAGCCGGCATCGGCAAAGCATCCGCACCTGTCATGAATTTCTTTGAATCAACGGCAAATATTATGTTCAAGCTGACGCAAATGGTGATGGTCACCGCTCCGATCGGCGTTCTCGCCCTTATGGCCGCCTCCGTCGGACAATACGGAATCGCGCTTTTGCTTCCGATGCTGAAGCTGATCGGCACTGTATTTCTCGGGCTGTTTTTGATCCTTTTCGTTCTGTTTCCGATTGTGGGGCTTATCTTTAAAATCAAATACTTTGAAGTGCTGAAAATGATCTGGGATCTGTTTTTGATCGCATTTTCCACGACAAGCACAGAAACCATTCTGCCTCAGCTGATGGATCGGATGGAGAAATACGGCTGCCCGAAGCGGGTCGTCTCCTTTGTGGTTCCGTCAGGTTTATCGCTGAACTGTGACGGCTCAAGTCTCTATTTATCGGTGTCATGTGTTTTTCTGGCGCAGGCTTTTCATGTGGAGATGCCGCTGTCTCAGCAGCTTCTGATGATGCTTGTGCTCGTGATGACAAGCAAAGGCATTGCCGCCGTGCCGTCAGGCTCACTCGTCGTGCTTCTGGCGACCGCGAATGCCGTCGGTCTCCCCGCGGAAGGCGTCGCCATCATTGCCGGTGTCGACCGCGTCATGGACATGGCGCGAACCGGTGTCAACGTGCCGGGCCATGCGGTCGCCTGCATCGTCGTATCCAAATGGGAAAAAGCCTTCAATTATAAAGGACCCGCCGCCGCATCAGACCAGAGCGCCCGGACAGAAAGTATGTAAACACAAAAAAGACCACCTCATTGGTGGTCTTTTCTGTTAATCAATCGCCGCATGATCTTCTTTTTCAATCAGAGCAAGGCGTTCATTGATTTCTTCCTGGGTCATTTCGTGCTCTTTCACATACATGTTGCGTTCGTTTGTTCGGCATTCGTGACTGCAGCTGCGCATGTATTTGTATTCATTTTCAGGTGTGCAGATCATTTTTTTATTACATGCCGGATTCGCACAGTTCACATAACGCTCGCATGGCTCGCCTGTGAAATAATCTTTTCCGATAATAACATGCTCTACGCGGTTTACCGGTACGCTGATTCTTTCGTCAAACACGTAGCACTGTCCGTCCCACAGCTGTCCTTGCACTTCAGGGTCTTTCCCGTAAGTGACGATACCGCCGTCAAGCTGGGATACATCTTCAAATCCCTGCTTCAACAGCCATCCGGAAAATTTTTCACAGCGTACGCCGCCTGTGCAGTACGTGAGGATTTTTTTGCCTTCAAGCATGTCTTTGTGTTCTTCAATCCAGCTCGGCAGCTCACGGAACGCCTCAATATCAGGTCTGACTGCTCCGCGGAAATGACCGAGGTCATACTCATAGTCGTTTCTGGCGTCGATTACGATCGTGTCAGGGTCCTGCATTTTCTCATAAAATTCTTTCGGTTTTAAATGCTTGCCCGTTGTGACATTCGGATCAACATCATCTTCGAGGCGAAGCGTCACAAGCTCTTTTTTATGGCGGACAAATATTTTGCGGAACGCGTGTCCGTCAGCCTCATCAATTTTGATCGGCATATCGGCAAAGCGCGGATCAGCTTTCAGCGCCTTCATGTATTGATCCGTCTGTTCAACCGTTCCGGACACCGTACCGTTAATGCCTTCCTCAGAAATCAAAATACGGCCTAACAGACCGAGCTCCTTACAAAACTTCAAATGCTGAGCCGTGAATTCTTCAGGCTCATCAATCTTTACATATTTATAATAAAGTAAAACTCTATATTGTTTTTCCATGATTATACACCCTGTTCAATTATATTAATGATCACGCACACTCTACTATATCATACAGGAAAACGGGCGAAAGATGAACATTTCCGTCCGGACTCTTTCTTCCAGTCATGCCTCGCCTTTTAACACCTGCTGAAAATAAAACCGATACGTATTGCGCAAAAAGGTCTCAAGCGGCAGGCCCGCAGCGGTCTGGTACTTGCCGATAATAAACGGAAAACGGTCACGGCCTTTTTCCCGCAGGACATCGGCGCTGTCTTCAGCCAGCTCTGATATGAGCGCTTCGACGACAGGCCAGCAGGCGTCCCGCACGGCTTCAAGAACTTGCTGGCCGCCTGTATGCTGGTACTGCTCTATCAGCTTTGCCAAATCCTTTTCTGCCATATTGTCACTTCCTTACACCATATAAAAAAGAGGAGCAGCTTTTATAAAGCGGACGCCTCCTCCTGTGACTCCGCATAACCGATGATCTGGCCGACCTGTAATTCGCGGCCTTCTGTCAGGTTATCCGAAGGGGTAAACATATCTTTCTCGAATACTAAAATAACGGTCGATCCAAATGAAAAATAGCCCAGCTCTTCACCCGTTTCAAGCTTGTTTCCGGTGCTGGTCTGAACGATGGAGTTAATATTCATCGCGCCTACCGGAATCATGAGCATCTGCTGGTCAGCTCGGGTCAGCTCGTACACATAGCGGTAATTTTTTGAGAGGACATCTTTTCCGTACTTCAGCCCCATCGTATTAACGGGATAGGAGCGTTTCCCAAGCTCGGCCAGCTTCTGATACGTGCAGCTGACGGGGGAATGGAAGCGGTGATAATGTCTCGGACTCAGGTAAAGCACGGCAAAATAGCCGCCGTTGTATTTGTGATCGGCGCTTTTAAACCCCGTCAGTTCGGCGAACGAATAATCTTTCCCTTTTACCATGAAGGTTTGATTCGGGTTAATCATGCCCACCGTTTGAACGACGCCGTCCACCGGACTGACAATGGCGTTCTTCTCTTTTGCCACGGGGCGGAGATTCAAATTAATATCACGAATGAAAAATGACGCCAGTGAATCAAAGTCAGAAGCTGTGCGTTCCGTTTCATTCCAGTTGATGCGATAGTGTTTGGAAAACAGCGGAATCATCGGCTTGCTCAGTTTCGATTCACAGAAGTTTTTAATGAGATAAGACGTCAATCGATTATTAGTCAGTTCAATCAATGAACGATAAAGAACTTTAGCGGCAGTATTAAACATTGATTACTCCTATGAATTTTCCTATAGTAATAAAAATAAAACACCATAAAAACGCTCCGATGGCGGCGAAGCATAGGTAGGTTTTGAAATCCATTCTGCCGATTCCGGAAAAGTAGCATGTCACGTGTCTGATGCCGGGGATGAAATAACCTAAAATAATGGTGTACGGCCCGTACTTTTTCATCCACCTGTCTACTTTCTCCATCCTCTTTTCCTTCAGGCCGACCCATTTCCCGAACTTATTAATAAAGGGCCGGCCGGCTTTTCTGCCGATGAAGTAGCTGATGATCATCCCCAGAAGCGCTCCGATAAAGCTGATAAGAATGGAGAGCTCATAATTGAGCACTTTTAAATGCGTGAAGTAGCCCACTAGCGTCATCATGACTTCATCCGGAATAGGCAATCCGATAATACCAAGTGTCAGCATGAGAAAAATCGCGATATATCCGTAATCGGAAATTAATTGCTGAACTAGTTCCATCTTCTGCTCTCCAGGTTTTCAGGCGCCTGTTTTTTAAAGTGGGGAAATTTAATGTTGCTGACCATTAAATATCCGAGCGCAATCGTTCCCGCTCCCAGAAGAAAAGCGTTATTGATGAAGCTCAAAATGACAAGACACATGCCCGCAAAAGGAATCGGCATCCCGATAAACGTCGGCAGCTTGCTTTGTTCGATATTAAATCTCGAAAGCCGGATCATCCCGCAAATGCTGTAGGAAAGCGCGATTAAAATTCCGATGAACGGAAGCGTATATAGTGAAACAGTGTAAGCGAGCATAGACGGCGCCACGCCGAACGTCACGAGATCAGCAAAAGAGTCAAGCTCCCTTCCCATCTCCGATACCGCGTTCAGCTTACGGGCGGCCAAACCGTCAAAGAAATCAAGAAACATCCCGGTGAAAATAAAAATCACCGCAGAGTGAATATTATGATACAAAAGGGAATGAATCGATAGAAGCCCGCAAATAAAATTTCCAATTGTAATCATACTAGGTATATAATTCACAGTTTACACAAACCTCCAATTAAAACCATATCAAATCGGACTGCGTATGCATAAAGACTCCATTTTAAGGAAACATAAAATGAAATTCCTTCAATGCTATCATTCAAATTCTTTTATTATACAGCATTTGGTGTTATTTGAACAATCTAATCTGGTGATTTTTGTTTTTTCGCCGTTCATATTAAGGTAAGCAATCGGCGTTATCTCTATTCCGGATTACCCTGCTTAATTTATTCCATGCCGCGATGCGGATTGTCCGTTCTTCACAGATGAAAGACCATATGGTGTATTGTTATTTTCTCCTCTGTTAAATGAGAACATTACATATAACGATTGCGGACATAAAAAGTTTCATGAATTATAAAGCCGGCACAAAACGGCCTCATACATTATCTCACAACCCCGTTTTCCAGTATATAGTCTGTCCAAACAAAAAAGGCGCCTTACCATTACGGTAAAAACGCCTCTTAAGATATAGTTATGTGACTGATAAATGACTGAGTGCTTCGGCCGCTCTTTCTCTCGCCTCTTCAACCGTCTCGGCTGCAGAAAGCGCAACCGCCATACGGCGACCGTTTTTTGTGACGGGTTTTCCGAATACGCGGACTTGAGTGCTTTTAACCGCCAAAGCCTTCTCCAAACCTTCAACCGCATAATCGGCAAGCTCTTTTGATGCCTTCAGCGGACGGCTTGCCCCCGGCGACAGCTGGGTGATTTCCGGAATCGGAAATCCCAATATCGCGCGGACATGCAGCGCAAACTCTGACAAATTCTGCGTCACAAGCGTAACGAGCCCCGTATCATGCGGACGAGGAGACACCTCGCTGAAATACACTTTATCTTGAGTAAGGAAAAGTTCCACCCCGAACAAACCGTATCCGCCGAGCTCATCCGTTATGCTTTTCGCAATGTGTTTCGCCTCTTCAACCTGCTGTTCCGTCATATGATGAGGCTGCCACGATTCCATATAGTCGCCGTCTTTTTGTTCATGGCCGATCGGCGCGCAAAAGGACGTACCGTTCGCCGCATGCACTGTCAAAAGAGTGATTTCCGATTCAAACGGAATGAATTCCTCGACGATGACCCGGCCGTTTTTCACCCGTCCGCCTTCCATCGCCATGTCCCAGCAGCTTTTTAGTTCGGAAGCCGAGCGGCACACGCTTTGCCCTTTTCCGGAAGAGCTCATCAGCGGCTTTACCACACACGGAAAGCCGATTGTTTCCGCCGCTTCTTTACATTCTTCATATGTATTCGCGAATTCATAGCCGGCAGTCGGAAGATGCAGCGTCTCTGCCGCAAGCCGTCTGATGCCTTCACGGTCCATCGTCAGCTTTGCCGCACGCGCATTCGGAATGACGTGAAAGCCTTCTTCTTCAAGCTTCAGCAGTTCATCCGTCGCAATCGCCTCCACTTCCGGCACGATCAAGTCTGGTTTTTCTTTTTCAATCACTTCTCTGACCTGCGCTTTATCAAGCATATCAATCACATAGCTTTTGTGCGCGGCCTGCATGGCAGGGGCATGCTCATAGCTGTCAACGGCTACAGTGACAACCCCGAGCCGCTGCGCTTCAATGACGACTTCTTTCCCCAGCTCGCCTGATCCTAATAACAATATCTTCTTCGCCTGATACATGTCCTTTTGGCCCCTCCCTTTCTATACCCCACTCATTATAACGGAAATATTCAAAAAATAAAGACAAGATAGATCATAAGCTCTATCCTGTCTTTTGCGCTGATTCGAGCGATTCAATCGCCGCTGACACGTCCTTCTCGCCATATTGCCCCATTAAGCATAATGATTCTTCCGCCCGGCAGGCGTGAGAAGCGATGCGTCGCTTGGCTTCCTCACGGCTGTCACGGATGCCGAGATCAAAGAGACTGACGGGAAATCCGAGCCGGCGGTAAAACGGAAGCAGCTCTTCAATCTCATGACTCCGATTCTCAAGCGCGAGCTGCACCAATATGCCGTAAGCAACCTTCTGGCCGTGCAGCACCTGATGTGTCTCCTGAAGAAAACTGAGCCCGTTGTGCACCGCATGCGCCCCTGCCATCCTGCACAAACGGCCTCCATACCCGCCGACCGTTCCCGCAAGCATAATGATCGTTTCCGCCGTATGGATGAACGGCAATGACAGCCTGCCTTTCTCCATGCTTTCGACGGCTGCTTCACTGTAACGCAATAACAGATCGCGAATATATTCCGCCTGTCTCAGCCCCGCCTGAGCCATCAGCGGCGGCGCCTCCGTATTTCTGATGACCGCCTCAGCCTCATACCATTTCGCCAGCGTATCACCGATCCCGCTTTTCATATATTCAATGGGAGAGGAAAGCAAAAACAGCGGATCAACAAGCGTCAAATAGCTGGAACGCTTATGATAATCCACTCTGATAAAATTGCCGCTCTCATCATACATGACACTTAACGGTGTACTTGCCGCACACGTACCCGCAATGGAAGGAACCATCACAGCCTCAATATCAAGCCGGTCTGCCGCCGCTTTTGCCAAATCCAAAATCGTGCCGCCTCCGATACCGATGATCACATCCGCACCTTTCGCCTGCTCACAGACCTTACGCACCGCCTCAGGTGAACAGTATCCTTTATGCTGAATCACATCCCAGGAAGAACCCCCGCTGTAATCGGCAAACGCCTGATAGGACTTGATTCCGGTCACAATAACGGGTTTTCTGAATACCTCCGACAGCCCGGGAAGTTCTTTTGCGATCCCTTCCTTGCATATGTACTGATTCGGGCCGCTTCGCACGATATCTTCAGGCTTCATTCGAATCTCTCCTTTGGTTGGGATTTACATGTATTTTCCCACTTGTCAGAAAATACATCAACCGGAGGTGCGTCAGCGCTTCGCTTCCTCCGCCTCCAAAAACAGCTCATCAAGCCGCTCTAAAGCATCCGCCTTTTCAAAACTGCTGAACCACAAATCATCATAAGAATCGAGGATGCGGTAATGATGGGAAATCAAATGCTGCTGCAAGCGGAACTCGCCTTTTTTCTCGATGGCTTTCCACCACACCCTGCCGCCCATCGTCTTCCCCTTCGGCCTGTCAATTGTTCGGTGAGCAACCGCTTCAATGACCTCCAGCGGATCATCTCCTAATACGGATTGCAGTGTTTCACTTGATCTGAAAAGCGCGCAAACCGCTACAACATGCGGCCATTCCGCGAGCGCCCGCCCTTTCTCAATCTGCACCAGCGCCTTTTTAGAAAGGCCGATCACATCCGCCATTTTTTCTTGTGTATAGCCTCTCTCCGACCGGATTTTCTTCAGCTGGACCGAGACAAGCTCAGTCATATAATCTTGATCCATCTCAACCTCCATATTTATCAATATAGCCATTTTACACCGCGGCACGCCTTTTTTATATCGGAACATCTTTAAATGAATCAAAAGAAGCGGGAAAAAAGTGATGATAAGCATGAAGCAGACTAGGTCTTGTAAACATGATGAATTGTCTTGAAGAACAGGATACCGAGAAGTTATTCAAGCTGAAAAAAACAGTTTTCCAAACCTGACTTCTCATTATTTGATTTTATGAAATGGATTTTTATCGGAAGCATTATTGCCATGTTTCTGACAGCACTTTTCTCAGGTCAAGTCAGCTATGTTCATGTTCCCCGCCTCTTTCCGTATCTCCTGCTTTTTTTATTCGCCAGAGGCTTAATGTATCTTACAAAACTGCTGAAACTGTACAAAAAAGGACCTTTGCACTCAATTCCTCACTTTACAAAAAACGCTGAAAACACCCGTATCACCGGAATGATAGACTTCGTCCTCGAACAAAGATACAAAGACATGATCAGTTAAAAACCCCCTCTGCGTAAGGGGTTTTTATTATGCAATCATTTCAGCCTCCCTAGCCGAAAAAGGCTCTTCCCCTTTGGAAATAACCGGAACACCCCATTTCGTTTTCAATATAATGAGGTAGTGGATCTGTAAAGAAAGAAGGGCGACATGATGGGTATCATTAATGGCAAAATGTTTATTGACCGATTAAACCGGCTTGAGAATGAAATTTGGCTTGACGGTGAAAAGATCGAGGGACACATTTCTGAACATCCTGCATTTAAGGGCCTTCTGGAAACGAAGCGCTCTCTTTATGATTTGCAGACGAAACCGGGCTTAAAAGACCAGATGACTTACAGTCTTCCCGGTAAAAAAGAACGGGCCGGGCTTTCATACCTGCAGCCGAAAACAAAAGAAGACTTAAAAAGAAGAAGAAAAATGTTCGAGCACTGGGCCAGGCACACGCATGGAATGATGGGACGGAGCCCGGATTACATGAATACCGTGCTGATGAGTTTCGCCTCTTCTGCCGCGATTTTGAAAGACCGGGATCATTGTTTTCCTGAACATGTTCAGGCGCTGTACGAACGCGCTGTTGCACAGGATCTTTCTTTTACGCACACGTTTATCACCCCCCAGGTAAATCGTTCGCAAATGGGTGTAAACGTGTCACCTGCCCCTATCTCGGCAAAAGTCATCGAAAAAAATGAAAAAGGCCTCGTCATTCACGGCGCCCGGCTTTTGGCCACACAAGGCGGCCTGACAGATGAAGTGCTCGTCGTTTCTCTGCCTAAGATGTATTTTGAATCGGATGAAGCGTTCGCTTTTTCAATCCCATCCAATACAAAGGGAGTAAAATTCATCTGCAGGGAATCTTTCGTACTGGGAAAATCATCATTTGATTATCCGCTCAGCTCCCGATATGAAGAAATGGATTCTATCGTTGTATTTGATAACGTTTTAGTCCCTTGGGAACGCGTATTTTATTATGATAATTACGATGCGGCTTTTGATTTTAATATGAAAAGCTCTTTTAACGCCTTCGCATTTCATCAAGTCATCACGAGACAAATCGTAAAGACGGAGTTTCTCCTGGGCCTTGCCCAGACGATTGTCGATACGATAGATGTCAGCGAGTATCAGCATATTCATGCAAAGATGGCTGAGATCATCACCGGTCTGGAAACGATGAAAGCACTTTTGGAAAAGTCGGAGAATGATGCGGAAACGGATGAATGGGGATATATGCGACCGAGTGTCATTCCGCTTCGTATTGTCAGCGCGATTTTTCCTGATATCTACCCGCGGTTCACGGAGATCATTCAGCTGATCGGGGCAAGCGGAATGGTGACTTTGCCGACTGAAAAAGCGTTCCATTCAGATATCAGGGGAGACCTTGACCAATATTTACAGGCGGCCGAATTGAACGCTGAGGATCGGGTGAAAGTATTCCGTTTGGCATGGGATTTGACCATGAGCCCCTTCGGCACGAGACAGACACAATATGAACGATACTTCTTCGGAGACCCCGTCCGCTTAACCAGCCATCTGTACAGCACGTATCCGAAAGAAGAACAGGCCGCTGTCATTAAGGAATTCCTGCACATTCATAAATAAAACAAAGCAGAGCCTCATCTCTGCTTATGATAGCTGGATCGGCTGCCGCCGATCCTATTTTTTATTTTGTTTGATCACCACCATCGTAATATGGGATAACGCGAATGAGACAAGCGTGTACACAACGGCCCACCCGATAAACGAGTAATTCAATACGGTAAAGGTGCATATAAGGCAAACGGCCAAAGCGGCAGCCGGCATAATGAACGCGTTTTTAAACAGATACGTTCCGGCGACTGACAAGATGATGATACAAAGCGGCAGAACACCGAACGCAAAATCCAATTCATCAATCAACAGATGCACTCCCTTCGCTTTTCTTAAATCGGCCTAACACATCTTATGCCTGAGTACAAAAACGAGTACTTCAAATCCTTTCGCGTTCCGGCTGATATTCCCTTCGGTTATTTATTCAAAAAAATGAAAACTTTTCATAAAGCGTTTACAATCACGCCGGACTGTGATAATTTAAGAAAGCGCTATCATATACAAGTTAATAATTTTTGGATGGAGATGAGGAGAGCCAGAAAAACCCGCCCTTTTACGAGGGTGATTTCTGGTTCTTTTTGTCATTTTCAAGGAAAGGAGTCATACATACATCATGATAGACGTTCAGCAAAGGGGAGGATATGATGTTTCAATTGTTCAAGCCGGCTCCGCATATTGAGAGATTGGATGATTCAAAGACGGATGCGGCCTATAAACGGCTCAGGCTGCAAGTATTTTTAGGGATTTTCATCGGATATGCCGGGTATTATTTGCTTCGCAAAAACTTTGCCTTCGCCATTCCTTATCATCAGGAACAAGGATTTTCAAAAGGAGAACTTGGCTTGGTGCTTGCGGCCGTATCAATCGCTTACGGCTTCAGCAAATTTATTATGGGGATGGTGTCTGACCGCTGCAACCCGAGATATTTCCTTGCGACAGGTCTGTTTTTGTCAGGTGTCGTAAACATTTTATTTGTTTCCATGCCATGGGTCACTTCAAGTGTGACGATTATGTTCATTTTTATGTTTATTAACGGGTGGTTTCAAGGAATGGGCTGGCCGCCTTGCGGACGGACGATGGCTCATTGGTTTTCCATCAGTGAACGCGGTACGAAAATGTCGATTTGGAATGTCGCCCATAACATAGGCGGAGGTATTCTCGCCCCGCTCGTGACACTCGGCATCGCTATGTTTGTTACTTGGAAAAGCGTGTTTTTCTTTCCGGCCATCATAGCCATTGTCATTTCATTTGTGATTGTTCTTCTCGTTCGGGACACTCCGCAATCATGCGGGCTTCCGCCGATTGAGGAATACCGGAATGACTATCCGAAACATGCGTTTAAAGACCAGGAAAAAGAGATGACGACCAAAGAAATTCTGTTTAAATACGTGCTGAATAATAAATTTCTGTGGTATATCGCATTTGCCAATGTGTTTGTTTACTTCGTGCGGTACGGTGTTGTTGACTGGGCGCCGACCTATTTGACGGAAGCGAAAGGATTCTCTCCTGAAGATTCCAGATGGTCTTATTTCCTTTATGAATACGCGGGAATTCCGGGAACGATTTTGTGCGGCTGGATCAGCGACCGGTTTTTCAAAAGCCGCCGCGCACCTGCAGGCGTACTGTTCATGGCCGGTGTATTTATCGCTGTATTGGTTTATTGGCTTAACCCTGCCGGTCATCCGCTCGTCGATAATATCGCGCTTATCAGCATCGGGTTCTTAATCTATGGACCTGTCATGCTTATCGGGCTTCAGGCTATTGACCTTGCTCCTAAAAAAGCGGCGGGAACGGCAGCCGGCTTAACCGGGTTTTTCGGCTACATCGGAGGCTCCGCTTTCGCCAACGCCATCATGGGTTATGTCGTAGACCGCTTTGACTGGAACGGAGGCTTTATCATGCTTGTCACCTCATGCTTGCTGTCCATCGTCTTCTTGGCAATGACGTGGAATACAGGCAAACGGGCGGAGCATGCGTAAGAAAACAACATAAAAGATTAATATTTTTGCAGTACAGGATTTACAACTATCTTCTACGCTAGAGACAGATATTGATTTTTTTAAGGGGGAAGAAAACATGCGGAAACATAAGTTGTTTGCTTTGGTTTTGCTTTCATTCGGTTTATTGTCATTCATCGTCACGCCTGTATCAGCAGCGGGGAAAGGAAATCTCTTGTCTCCTGACAGAATATTGACCATTGCCCATCGAGGTGCTTCGGGATATGTGCCGGAGCACACGATCCTTTCTTATGAAACTGCGCAAAAAATGAAGGCTGACTATATTGAATTGGATTTACAAATGACAAAAGACGGCAAGCTGATCGTCATGCATGACGAAAAACTGGACCGCACCACAAACGGACACGGCTGGGTGAAAGATCATACATTAGCCGAGATTCAAAAGCTCGACGCCGGCTCTTGGTTCAATAAGGCCTATCCGGAAAAAGCAAAACCGCAATACGCGGGACTTCGTGTACCCACACTTGATGACGTGTTAAAACGATTCGGCAGACATGCAAACTATTATATTGAAACAAAGGCGCCTGAAACGTATCCGGGTATGGAAGAAAAGCTGATCGCTTCACTGAAAAAGTACAAGTTGGCAGGAAAGCATGCGAAACCCGGACAAGTCATCATTCAGTCTTTCAGTAAGGACAGCCTTCTGAAAATCAAAAAGCTTGATCCGAAACTTCCCGCCGTCCAATTGCTTGAAGCGGAACAGCTGACTTCAATGACTGACGCAGATTTAACGGACATCAAAACATATGCCGTCGGAATCGGGCCGGATTACAAAGCGCTGAACGCTCAAAACGTCCGGAACATACGCAGCCACGGACTGCTGCTGCACCCTTACACCGTAAACAGCGAAGCGGACATGCGCCGTCTGCTGAATTGGGGCGTAACCGGTGTGTTTACCAACTATGCGGATATATTCCAAAAGGTCAAAAAAGAATATAAATAATGAAGCCGCATGGGTTCGGAGATGATGCCGAACCCATGTTTTTTTGCCCGATAAAAAACCTTGTGGGACGTTTACCGCAAGGTTTGCATTAAAGGATATAATTATTTATTTCTATTATCTATTTTCTTTCTTATACTATTTGTCATATATGATAATACTATTGATATTAAACCATAGACAACAACCCATCCCCAGAAGGATAGATTAAAAACAGTGAACATTAATATGACTGAAACAACTATACTGACAAGCGGCATTATATACACCTTTTTGAAAATATAAGTGAATATAATCGATAAGACGATAATAGAAAGCGGTAAAATACCAAAAGCAAGATCTAGCTCATCCATTATTATTCTCCTTTGTGAATTTAATTTCCCTTATGTATACACACTCTGCTGTCTAGCCATTTAAAAAATGTATCTAATCACTCCCTACTTCTTTGTTTTTCTTAATCATAAAAAAGTCATATTCAGAAACATGGGCATTGTTAATCATTTTTTCAAGATCTCTGATAGGAGTATATTTTAATTTTTACCATACCTGTTTAATTCTAACAATAAAATTTCAGACTCGTCAAAATAAGTGAATTTTGCTTGGTTTTCAAATTTTGTCGATCTATTTAACGGGATTTTTTCCCGGCTTCATACTTTTCAGATCGAAAGTATTAAGTATTGAATTAGCTGCCAAATGATAGAGTGTCATTTTTCACAACAGTTATTGATAAGGCAGAGAAATCATGAGAAAAAAGAATACTGGTCTTGATTGTTCTGTCGTTAGGCTTGCTCATTCATCGACACGCCTGTATCGAGCCACATGGGTTCGGAGATGATGCCGCATCCATGTTTTTTGCCCGATAAAAAACCTTGCGGGACGTTTACCGCAAGGTTTGCATAATCATTATTCTTTTCCGGCAGCGGCTTCCGCCTGTCCGCCTTTTAATTGATCGTTGATTGCTTTGCGTCTTTCAAATACTCCGTTTGGTATCCGCTCTTAAGCGCCCACGTATAGAAAACAAGGGCAACGATTGCGATCAGTCCCATATCCCATCCGTACGGAATGATGTCCAGACCGCCGAATTTTTCACTTCCGAGCCATGAAATGACCATCATGCTGAGCAGATAGACAACCATCCAAACGCCGCCTTTAAAGTTTCGGCGGAATCCTTTCCACTTCGCTTTCGCTTGGTAGTAGAAGTAAATCGGAAGGCCGATCAAAATGATAAACAGCACCTGCCCCGTTAACGGCCAGCGCGCCCAATACAGCACGAGAGACGCGAATACGAAGCCGAGCGGAGCAACCACGCTGAGGCCTTTCAGACGGAGAGGCCGGTACAAATCCGCAGCCGTCCGCCGCAGCGTCATAACGGTCACAGGACCCGTGATATAAGAAATCAGTGTCGCAACGGAAATGATTTCAGCAAGCACACCCCATCCTCTGAATAAAAACAGAAAGATAAACGATACGATCAGATTAAAAATCATCGCTTGGCGCGGCACGCCGTACAGCGGATGAAGCTTTCCGAAAATGCTCGGCATATACTTATTTTTTTCCATGCCGTAAATCATGCGGGACGTCGTAGCGGTATAGGTGATACCTGTTCCTGACGGAGATACGAACGCATCCGCATAAAGGATAATGACAAGCCAGTTAATATTCAACGCGATCGCCAAATCGGCAAATGGAGAGTTAAAGTTCAGGTGACTCCAGCCGTGAACGATCATTGAAGGTTCAACCGCACCGATAAACGCGATTTGCAGCAGGACGTAAATGACGGTTGCGACCAATAACGAACCGACAACCGCAATCGGAATCGATTTGCTGGGATTTTTTGCTTCTCCGGCCATGTTAATCGGGCTTTGAAACCCGTTAAACGCAAACACGATACCTGATGTGGCCACCGCCGTCAGCACGCTCGCCCAGCCGTTCGGCGCAATGCTTGCCCCTGATGTGAAGTTTCCGCCGTGAAAACCGGTAAACAGCAAAGCCCCGATTGTCAGCCCCGGAATAATGATTTTAAAGATGGTAATCAATGAATTCGCCTTCGAAAATAAGTTAACTGTCCAATAATTCAGTAAAAAGTAAATAATCAGCAATACAGATGCAAAGCCGAGCCCCTCTCCCGTAAGTGTGCCGTTGTGAACAAGATTGCTTGTCCATTTGGCCCAGTCCCACGGCCATGAACTCATATATTGAACAGATGCCACCGCTTCCACCGGAATAACGGAAACAATCGCAATCCAGTTTGCCCACCCTGCAATAAATCCAATAAATGACCCATGAGAATATTGAGTGTATTTAACCATTCCCCCGGCTTCCGGGAACATTGAACCCAATTCACTGTAAGAAAGTGCGATAAACAGAATAACGATCATACCAATAATCCAGGAAATAATGGCGGCAGGTCCCGCAATCTGAGCAGCCCGCCATGCCCCGAATAACCAGCCGGAGCCAATCATCGACCCAAGCCCGACCATCATGAGTGCAAACGTTCCCATTCTGCGATGTAATTGATTCATAAAGTTAACACCTTTCACATAAAATATGACTTCAGCACTATCATATATTTATAATATTATTCTGAAAATAGATTTGTCAATCTTTATCGCATTAAAGCGGAAAGCCAAAATTCCCCTTCGATGTTTAAACAGCCGCCAAGCGGGAATAAATACTGCAAGCCAGAAATAGAAAGGAGTTTTTATTATGAAACAAAAACTGCTCATTTCAGGACTTGCCGTGTCGACTGTCGGAGTGACTTCCTATCTGCTCAAAGATAAATCAAACCGCCAAAAGGTGAAGAGCTTTATCCGCAATATGAAAACATCGCTTTCCGGGAAGCACGATATTGAATCATTTCCCGTCAATAAAGCAGGCAACCCGCATCCCGAAGATATTGAAGATAACAAAATGGTATCCGAAGGCTCCATGTACCCGGTTCAATACTATGATGACAAGAAGAAATAATCTGTTTCCAAGCTGCCCGGCCGTATAAAACGGCGGCAGCTTTTTTTATGCAGACGGCGTTTTATAGATCCGCCAATATTGGCGTGACCCTTGATCCCGCACGGTAATGCCCAGTTTGGAGATTTCAGCTTTCAGTTCTTTCGCATCAGCCTTCTCATCCTGTTTCAGCGCTTTTTGTCTCGCTTTTAAAAGAGCATTGGCCCCCGGCTCCAAATCCGGCATGTCCGGCACCCACCGTTTGTATTCATCTTTAAAAGGATCTTCCGTCCCCAGCCAGACATACCCATGCCCGCGAAATGCATCAGCTGCTTTTTCAACGGCCGGCTCAAGCTTTTCCCGAAAAAGCTCCTGCCCTTCAGCCCCCAATAAAACAAGCTGCTTTTGATCCGTAAACACACCGGAAATGCTGTCTTTTGAAAACACGCTTTCTTCATTATGTATGGTTAAGGACACCTCTCTATCCGTTACGACTGCCACAAGACTTTCTTTAAAAGCAGCCCTCGTCAGCCAGATCCCTCCGAATAAACCGATAACGGCGGTCACAGCCGCAGCCTTCCATCCGTGAAAAGAAGCGATGATTCCAAGCGGCCCCTGAAATGGCAGCCAATCCAATGAAACGGCCCATTTCGCAATGACCGGCAGAAACCATCCGATGACCAGCCCCACTAATGGCGGCACCAGAAAAACCAAAGCTTTCTCAACTGATGACAATTCAAGTACCGTCTGTTTTTTTATTTCGTTCATTTTTCTCCTCCGTCTGTTTTTGTCACAACTATCCATTATACAAAGATTTGGATGATACTGTAAACTGTTTCCAAACAATAAAAAAAAGCCCCCGTCAGCCGGGAGGCTTTTTAAAACAGAAGCTCATATACTTCATTCAATTCCATTGTGCGCTTCTCATCCTGCTCGTTCTCAGCATATTTGATTTCCTTCTCAAGCACCTGATTTAACGCATCCATTTCCAGATCATTAAGATCTTTCACAAACTCACCTTCATTTGCATAATGCTTCACCTGCAGCTTTTTATAAATCCCGCGGCAAACGTCATGCTCCAAATGGTTTGAAAGCGACTCGCGCAAATACCCGAGTGTCTTGTCCATCATGTAAGCCCTCCCTCTTCTTTAAGAATAGCTTCCCGGAAAGAGAGAAAAACTATACATAAAAGCCCGGCATCTGCACACCGGGCGTTTGTTTTAATTCTGTACCTGAATAGAGAAAAATCCGCTGCTTAACGGTGTATACGGCCCATTCAGCCCCGTTGCGGAGAAAGAGAACGTTCCTGAACTGACATAAGAAAGAGGAACGCTGTAATATTTAATGTAGCCTGTAATGATATTGCCGTTTTTCGTATATTCATCTTCCAGCGCTTTTGACGTAAGATTTGTAATATTCGTCCCGTTGTTAAACGCCTGAATCGTGTTATTGTTCGGATACCCTTGGAAGTATACCGCTAAATAACCCGTAGTGCCCTTCATCGGTTTTGATGCGCTGATTTGGTTCGGCCCGATATTTTCCCATTGATAATTCTGTCCGTCAGAGGTCACTCCGATAATACGGATTTGTGTTAAAGCAGGAGCCGGCGCCGCAGACGCTGACGGGGCCCACAATCCGCTTACCAGCATTAAAACAGCGGCAGCCGCGGCAAATAACATAACGATTCTCTTTTTCGGTTTCTTCCTCCCTTTATCATATTTTCATAGAACACTTACTATTTTACATGATTTACAAGGAAAAAGATTACATTTAGGTGAATAGTCCGGAAAACTTTGTGAACTAGATATGAAACGCTCTGGAAGCACCATTGATAATGAGAAAGATGCCGCAGATTCTTAACACGATCCTTGAACTTCTGTCATCTTTACCGAAAAAGGTTTTTCCCAGTTTGCCGATCCATACGTTCATTGCGGCTCCCGCGAGCATTTCTATTATTCCGATTACTTCTGCCATATACAAAGCAGTCATCCTCCTAACCGTGTTTTTTCATATTCCGGCTTATCAAATAAAGTGACAAGGCCAGAAACACTGCGCCGGCAGCAAGAAACAGGCTCAGCGGCGCAATCTGCGTGCTGCTGCCCCCATTGTTTTGAAACGCGCCGATCGCCCATTTTTCAGGCGTAAACAAAGACAACGTCCGCATGTACTCCGGAGCCGAATCTAAAGTGAAGAAGGCCCCTCCCAATAAACCCGTGACAGCTATAAATACGGAAGCAAGCGATGTGAATTGCTTTTGGCTTTTCATAAACGGTATTACCGCCATCGTTACAGAAGTGAGCGCAAATGAGCAGGCCGCAAGCACCGCTCCCGCAGCAAGAACGTGATCGGCAAAACGGATATGCAGCATGAATTTTCCCGCAGCGAGAATCACTATAATATGCAGAAGTCCGAAAAGATACGCCGCCGCAAACTTAGAGATGGCATATGCCGTATAGGAAACGGGCGTACTCAGCAATCTTGCATATGTATGATTTTCTTGTTCATCTATAAATGACCGCAAGCTTTGGACCGCAACGAACCAAATAAACATCACTAAAAAACCGATGAGCCTGCCGGCCGCTTGTCCGCCTGCATAAACGTGATGGCGGTCAACTGTGACGGCAGAACGGTCCTGAATATCCTTCAGCAGATCAGACGCCGACTGCTTCCCGTCAGAGTGCAGCGTCCGGGACATCACCTTTGCATCGCGGACTATTTTTTTCAGGGTTCCCGCCTGCTGGGCAATCAGCTGCTCTGTCAAAACAGCATCACCCTTTTCTTCATTCTGAATAAATGAAACATTCAATTCGTCTCTGGAAAATAATGTCTCTTCAAAATGAGAGCCAATCAGCAATCCGAAGGAAATATCCTGATGATTGACTTTTGTCTTTAAAACGTCCTCCGTTACCTTCGTGACTTTTACATGGCCGGCTGTCTGAATCATTTTCATAAATTGTCCCGAGAAGACACTCTGATCCGCATCAGCCACATATACTTCCCTCTGCTGACTGTCATCCGCAGAAAAGGAAAAGAAATAAGTCAGGAGGAGCGGAACGGAAATCGTCGCAAAGATGGCGGCCCGATTTTGCAGCATCAGTTTCAGCTGATGTCTGATCATGAATAACAGCTGCGTCATGAAACAGCCTCCTTCCGCTTAAACACCCATATGGTCAAACATAAAAACACAGCGCCGATGGCAAAAAGCTCTGCCAAATCCGCCGAAATACCGCTCAGACCTGCATGCTGGGTGACACTTACATAGCTGTTTATGGCTTTCCCGTTCGGTATCAGCTCCTGCACGATTTTCAAACTGTCAGGCAGGCTTTCCTTTGTGATAAAGCTTCCGCCTAAAAAACTGAATCCATACAAAATGGGAGCCGCCATGCTTGAGACGGTCTCGTGGTTTTTTGCAGTAACCCCCCACAGAAGCACAATACTGCCGATCGCAAAAGAATAAACGATCGTAACCAGCAATATCTCAAATAAGTTGCCCCATTTTACCTGATACAAGATGCTGCTTACGATGATGACGGCAGCCATTTGCACAAGGATGGCAAACATGATTCCCAAAAGCTTGCCCGCCACGTACTGTATATGTAAAACAGGCATTGATTTGATTCTGAATAACGTGTGCTGCTGTCTTTCTTCCACTATGCCGTGAATGAGCGCAAACGCGGTCATGATGGAGAACATGACGACCATCGCGATTGAATAATACTGCATCGCATCAATCGGAGCCGCTTGATTGCCGGCCGTCCGTTTCGGTATGGTGACAGCCTGTTCATGTTCACTGGAAAGGCCGCTGATTATGCTGCTGACATCCTTCTTTGACAGATGTCCCGACTGCTTCAGCACCGCTTTTTCCTCACTGTTTTCCGCTTTTAGTCTGGTAACAAACGAATCGGCCATCATTTCAACAATGTCTCCGTTTACAGAGTCTTGTTGGTCTGAGATGACTTTGATACTTGTTTTTTTATTGTTTTCTGCCGCTTTTGCAAACCCTTTCGGCACGTATACAAAAACGGAGACTTTGCCGCTTTCGACAAGCTGTTTCCCTTCTTGATAACTGCTTATGTCTATTACACGGATAAGATCATTTTGTTTCAGAACGTCATTCTTTAATGCGTCTCCTAAAGAACTCTCCGCGTGATCCGCATTATAAAACGCGGTCTTGAATGACTTCACTTTCGAATCGCCGTGAAAAACTGTTCCTAAAATAAAAATCATCAGCGCCGGAAACAGAATCAGTTTTATATAGAAAGACTTTTCCCTGGTCAATAACCGAAAATCTAATAAAATCAGCCTGAATAATGTTTTCATGACGCCCCCCTATGAATCCCGCAGCGTTTTGCCGGTAAGCCGGAGGAAGATGCTTTCCAGATTCGCTTCCTCAAAATGAATGCCCTTGATGGTGATACCGGTTTTTCTGATATCATCCGCAATATCAAGGATATTCCGATCTGCCGCAGAAACGAGCATAGAAATATTCTGATGGCTGACGGCAGCCTCAGACACACCGGGAATGCGGCGGATTTTTTGAACGGCCTCATCATTCAGATCCTCTGTATTCACAATCAGGGTATCAGAGGCTTTTGCTGACTGTTTCAATTCGTCTTTCGTCCCGCAAGCAATGATTGAGCCGTGATCCATGATCGCCGCTCTTTCACAGAGATATTCGACTTCTTCCATGTAATGGCTCGTGTAGATGACGGTCATCCCTTTTTCTTGATTTAACGTCTTAACGGTTTCAAGAATATGGTGTCTGGATTGCGGATCAATTCCGACGGTCGGTTCATCTAAAATGAATAGTTTCGGTTCATTCATTAGAGCAGCGCCGATATTCACCCGTCTTTTCATACCGCCTGAAAATTCAGACACTCTTTGGCTGCGCTGTTCCTTTAATTCGATGATGTCCAGCACTTCATCAACCCGTTTATAGAGCTCCTTACCGGAAAGTCCGTACAGACTCCCGAAAAAAGCCAAATTATCCTTTGCGCTTAACGCTTGATATAAGGCTATTTCCTGCGGGACGACACCCATCACTTTTTTTATGGCCGCAGGCTGTTCCTGTAATGGTGTTCCGTCAATGCAGATTGTTCCGCCCGTCGGTGAGAGCACGGTGCTGATCATTGACACCGTTGTTGATTTTCCGGCGCCGTTCGGCCCCAGCAGGCCGAATATTTCCCCTTTTTCGACGCGCAGCGATATATGATTGACGGCGGTGAAATCGCCGTACTTCTTTGTCAAATCGGTTAATTCGAGCATTCGTGCAGCACTCCTTGTATCATGTCTGCACTTATTCTACTCTTTGAAATTCTTGTTTTCTATTCACTTTCGTACTCGATATGGATATTACTTTCGTCATATGTTTGAAGAGAAAAAGAGAGGAGGGTGAAGCGGGGGTTATATCATTTTTTGCAAATATAATGTAAGCTCGGTTCTGTTTGTGACTTCAAGTTTGTCGAGGATTCTGGATACATAGTTCTTCACGGTGCCCTCAGTCAGAAACAAGTCTGCGGCAATGCGTTTATTGCTTTTGCCTTCCATAATGTGCTTTGCCACATCAAGCTCTCTCGGCGTGAGAATCTCCGTCAGATTTGATTTCGGTTCCTCCTGCACGGCAGGGATGTCCATATGATTGAGCGCTTTTACGACTTGAACCGTGACTTTGGGGTTCAGCATCATATTCCCTTCACAAACGGCTTTAAGAGAGGCGACAATTTCATCTGAATCAGCATCCTTCAAGATGTAACCGTCAGCACCGCTTTTCAGCCCGGCAAAAATATAGTGTCCATCTTCAAACGTTGTCAGAATGATGACTTTCACAGACGGATATCTGTCTTTTACCGCTTTTGTCGCTTCGATTCCGTCCATGCCGGGCATTCTGATATCCATCAAAATCACATCAGTTTCGGTTTGCGGAAGCAGATTGAGAACTTCTTCGCCGCAGGAAGCTTCTCCTGATACTTCAATTCCTTCGTGGAGGCTCAGGATCATTTTCAGCCCCTCTCTTACAATAGACTGATCGTCTGCGATCATGACATTCACTTGATCATTCCTCCTTGCACGGAATCCTTATTTTCACGTCAAAACCCGTTTCATTTCCGGAAGAGAAAACGGCTTCTCCGCCAAGTGCGGCCGCTCTTTTTTCAATTCCTTTCAGACCGTTTGATTTTATGATCGTTCCGCAGGCTGAGCCGTTATTATGAATATGTGCCGCTATCATGTTCCGGTCTTTTTGAATCCGGACGGAAACATATGAAGCATGTCCGTGCTTCATCGCATTCGTAATCGTTTCCTGAACGGATTGATAAAGACAGTGCTTCACATCCGGCTGTGCCGCCTCTATGGCTGCATCCATCTCAAGCTCGAAGCGTATGCTTCCCGCCTCTTGAAAATGGCTGAAAATGTCACGGAGCGCTTGTTCAAATTCCCGCCCCGACAAAGAGCCCTGCAGCAGCGTAACCGCCTGGCGTAGCTTCAAAATGGACTCTTTCGTAAGATCATGCGCCTTATGAATGAGTTGATGCCCGGCTGTCTTCCCGGCAAATTCCAAATTCATTTTCAGAGCAGCCAGATAATGACCGAGCGAATCATGCAGCTCCTGCGCAATTCTTGTTCTTTCTTTCGTAACGGCCAGTTCCTCAATGCGGTCCGAATATTCCTTCAATGTGGCGTTAGCCGTCTTCAGCTCTCGGTTCAGCAATTCAACCTTCGACTTCTCCTGCAGATTTTTCCGATATAAATAAATCACCGCAAACATGATGAAGTATGGCAGCACAATATCACTGACACCCGCTCCGGCGGCATATAAAGCTCCGCCAAATGCGGCGGCGTTCACCGTTACCAAAACAGCTGAAATCTGATGATCAGTGATAAGGACCTCCACCAATAAAAGCACCATTATGGCCTGCGTTCCCGCACAATAGACATTGTATAGCAGAAATCCTGCCATCACGTTGCTCAGAAGAAAAGATCCGTGATATATGGCGGGCCGTCTCTTCATATATATCGGCCGCAGACAGTCATTAGCCGTCAGCAGCACCACGAGTGCAGACAAAAAAACCTTCAGATCCCCCCGGCCGGAAGGAAGCTGAAGAATCGTATGAAAGATGGACAGTAACGCAAAACCCCTGATCAGTAACTTCGTATGTGCAATCTTCATCCTAATCCTCTCCTTACAGATGAGCGGCGGCTTTTCGTTCTACTTTCAATACATCATACAGCTCATCAAGCGATTGAATCTCATACGTCGGGATGATCCCGGACTCATTTTCTTTCTTCCCGGGATTAAACCAGCATGTATCAATTCCCGCCATCTGACCGCCTTTTATGTCCGCGCTCAATGAATCGCCGATAATAAGCCCGTGTTCGGCAGAAAAACCGGGAATTCTCGCAAACACATAATCAAAGTATTCCTTCATCGGCTTTTGAAAACCCGTATCCTCAGAAACAAACACATCTTTAAAAAACGGATACAGACCGGAGTCGCCCAGCCGCTTATATTGTGATCGCGACACCCCGTTTGTCACAATGTATAAATCAAATGAAGGACTCAGCCTTTCAATCAGCTCATAAGCTCCGTCTATCATCTGGTGCCCTTCTTCTAAGTATTGGCGGTACGTCTGATTCATCAGCACGCCGTCCGCTTCGAGGCCGTATTCTTTAAACAAAAGGGCAAACCTTGTATTCACCACTTCATCGCGGGTCATTTCACCCTCTTCAAACGCCTTCCACAACCCTTGATTTAACGCTTTATAACGGGCCTCCACCTCTGCCGTCAGGTCCAGCTTTGAACCTTGAAACAATTTTTGAAGAGCATCGGTTTCTGAAGCGGTAAAATCCAGCAGCGTATTGTCTATATCAAATAATAACGTACGGTAGTGACTCATCGATGTTTCCCCCGGTTCTGCTTTTTTATCCAGTATACCACTCGCGGACAAGCCGAAAAAGACACCCCTTTAAGAGAGGTGTCTTTTTGAGTTATACAGCGTCTTCTATTTTCGATTCTTCATCAGGCATGCGCTTGCCGATGCCGAACGCATAATAGCTGACCGTCACAATCGCCAGAAAAATCACCCCGACGACCAAAGATATCCGCGTATCTTTGTTAAACCACATGCCGACCAGCACCATCAATAAGAAAGCGATCGCCAAATAGTTTGTCACTGGCGCAAAAGGCATTTTAAACGGGTGCTTATCAAGCTCAGCGCCCTTTGCTCTTCTGAAACCGAGATGGCTGATTAAAATGACGAACCACGGAATCATTCCCGGAAGCACACTCGCGCTGTAGACATAGACAAAAATTTTCGGAGGCGCGATATAGTTCAGGACGACACCGATCACAAGTCCGATTAATACTGCAAGCGTACCGAATATCGGAACACCGCTCGAAGAAACTTTCTTAAAAAATTTCGGCGCCTGACCGTTCACGCCCAATGTATAAAGCATGCGTCCCGCGCTGAAAATCCCGCTGTTACAGCCGGACATCGCAGCGGTAATCACAACAAAGTTAATCAAGCCGGCCGCTGCCGTAATTCCGACTTTCGCAAATGTCGAAACAAACGGACTGCCGAGTGAGTGAAGCTCATCCCACGGATACACGGTGACGATAACGAAAATCGCACCGATGTAGAAAATCAAAATCCGCCAGATAATGCTCTGAATCGCGCTTCGCAGCGTTTTTTGAGGGTCCTTCGCTTCCCCCGCCGTAATCCCGATCAGTTCGACCCCTTGATAAGCCGCAATGACCAGTGATAACGCAAAGAAAAATCCGGAAAACCCATTTGTAAAGAAACCGCCGTGCGACCATAAATTAGATAATCCGATCGCATGGCCGCCGTTACCGAAACCGAAGAAAATAATCCCGATTCCGGCAACAATCATCAGAATAATGGTTACGATTTTGATCATGGCAAACCAAAATTCAAACTCACCGAAAGATTTTACCGAAATCAAATTCGCCGCACCGAGAATGGCCATGGCGATAATGCCGGGAATCCATGCAGGCAGATCAGGAAACCAATATTTCATATACGAACCGACGGCGATAATTTCAGACATCCCGACGATCACCCATTGAAACCAGTTGCTCCACGCCGTCATATAGCCGGCTAACGGATGTATATACTTATGGCCGAATGTCGCAAACGACCCTGTACTCGGCTCTACATAGAGCATTTCGCCCATCGCACGCATGATAAAAAAGATAAAGATACCGGAGATCGCATAAGCAAGCAGAACGGACGGCCCGGTCCATTCAATCGTGCTGGATGACCCCATGAATAAACCGACACCGATCGTGCCGCCCAGCGCAATCATCTGGATATGACGCGCGCCTAAGCCTCTCTTTAATTCTTTGTTTGCCACTTCGCTTCCTCCTCTTAACAGCTCAGATATATGTGAAATAATGAAGCAGAAGGTGCACCTGTTTGAACCTAACTCAATCTTCATTTCCCGCAATATTAGAAATATTCTATCTTCCTATTGTTATATAATCTCTAATTTCCTTATCTCATCATAATAAATTTTCGTGGAAAATACAATTGTTTTTTTCAGGTAAACACCTTACACCCTAAACCAGAATACTCAAATTAAAGCGTTTTCATTTTAATAAATTATGAATATTAAGATAATAAAAGCTGCAATCTCCGAGAAACACTATTTCCCGGGATAAATGTTTTCCGCCCCCCATTCTATAAAATTTTTGCTAAAGCAGAATGGCGTAAAGCCTTCCCTCTTCCATTCTCCTTCATATACGCCATAATCCTGCTTAACCGGGAAAAATCATTCACTAATCGATAAATGCCTCATTCAGCCGCAGCAAAAGCCTGCCGAACATTTCTTTTTCATCGCCGGACCAATCATCAAGCATGCGTTCATATCGATCAAGTCGCATCTTTTTATCAGCTTTTAACCTCTGCCTGCCAAGCTTCGTAATCGTAAAAAGACTGACCCGCCCGTCAGAAGGATCGGATAAACGCTGGATCAGCTCCTTCGCCTCCAAGGCCGCGGCCTGGCGCGACAATGTAGAAATATCAAGCTTAAAGGATTCGGCCAATTCCTTCACACGCGCCGGTCCGAATTCATCCAGCTGCCGTAATAACAAATACGAGGCCCTTTCCAGATTTCCGATTTTGCGGTCGGAGTTATCAAGATAAACAGCCCTCCTAATAAAAGTGGTGAGCTCATATTCAATTAATTCAATCGGATCTTGTTTTGACAAACGGCTTCACTCCTTACAATTGACATCAGCAATATTAGTTGTATAATACAAACATATGCACATTACTCAGAAAACATATAGAAATTTTTTGCATACATATATTTGTATAGTACAAATATATGCACCAAAAGTAAAGAAACTTACCGAAGCAACAAGAAAGGGGGAAGCTGCTCTTCTCCAAAGAACAGCATCGTCGTGAAAGTCATACGCATCATATTGCAAATCATTATTTTATTCGCATTTTCCTTTATCGGGGGAGCCATTCAGCAGCTCTGTCATCTGCCCATTCCCGGCAGCATTATCGGTTTGATCCTGCTCATCATATGTTTATCGGTTAAGATCATTCCCGTCAAAATGATTGAAGACGGAGCGGGATTTTTGCTGTCTTTTCTTCCGTTGTTATTCATTCCGGCCATGACGGGGGTCATCAATTATCCGTCACTGTTTTCCGCAAGCGGAGTGGCCCTGTTTTTGATCGTTGTGCTGAGCACTCTCGTCACAATGATCGCCGCAGGGTACGCCAGCCAGCTGTTAGAGCATAAAGCCAATCAGAGAAAGGAGAAAAAGAAGTGCAGCAAACATGTATCGCAATCCTTATAATTTTGTTTACGGCCGCCGCCTATCTGGCCATGGTGAAATTATATGTGCGCTTTCCTTATCCCTTTCTCATACCCGTTCTGACGACTACGATTTTCATAATCGCTGTGCTGCTTGTTTTTCATATTTCGTATAAAGAGTATATGATCGGCGGACAATGGATCAATTCACTGCTCGGCCCGGCCGTGGTGGCTTTGGCATACCCGCTTTATAAGCAGCGCCGTATGTTAATCAAGTATATGTTTCCGATTATCGGCGGCGTGCTGGCCGGTTTATTCTCCGGAATGGTCAGCGGCCTGTTATTTGCAGAACTGTTCGGCATCAGCCGGAGTTTGATTTTGTCAATCATTCCAAAATCAATCACAACTCCGGTCGCCATTCAAATCGCATCAGGAATCGGCGGGGTCCCTTCCATGACAGTCGTGTTCGTCATGATCGCAGGGTTTTCCGGCGTCATCTTAGGCCCGCTGCTTCTCAAGTGGATCCGCATCCGCAGTTCACTCGGAAAAGGAATCGCATTCGGGAGCGCTTCCCATGCGCTCGGCACCTCAAAAGCGATGGAATACGGAGAATTAACAGTCTCCATGAGTTCTGTTTCCATGACGCTCTGCGCCGTATTAGGGTCGGTCTTCGGCCCCGTCGTTGCATGGATGTTTCAAATATAAAGCTGGCGGTTTTCCGTCAGCTTTTTTCATGTGCAGGTCATCTCACTTTCTTCCATTATTATGTTTCATTTGTAAGATTAATGGTAAAGTAGAAACCAAGGAGGGATTTAATGATGACTGCAGCAATTCCGCAAAAGAAACTGCTGGATGGGACAAGCATTCCCGCGATCGGCTTCGGTACATACGCTCTTAACGGGAACAACGGCGTTCATGCCGTCAACAGCGCCATTGATATCGGCTACCGCCTGATTGACACTGCTTATAACTATGAAAATGAAGGGATGGTCGGTGAAGCCATCCGCAGAAGCTCAGTTCCGAGAGAACAGTTATACGTGACGTCCAAACTTCCGGGGCGCTACCATGAATATGACAAAGCGGTACAGACAATCCAAGAATCTTTATATCGCGCCGGTCTGGATTACTATGACCTGTATCTTGTCCACTGGCCGAATCCGAAACAAGACCGCTACACGGAAGCATGGCAGGCACTGATTGATGCGAAAAAATGGGGCCTGATCCGTTCCATCGGCGTCTGCAATTTCCTGCCTGAACACATTGAACGGCTCGAACGTGAAACCGGCGTAAAGCCAGGCATTAACCAAATTGAATTACATCCCGCTTTTAATCAGCAGCAGCAGCGTCAATGGCATGAGGAACAGGGCATCGTGACAGAATCATGGAGCCCGTTATCCCGCGCCGGAGAAGTATTGAACGATCAAAAACTCGGACAGATTGCGGACAAATACGGCAAAACCATTTCTCAAGTCATTTTACGCTGGCATATCCAGCTGGGCGCCATCCCGATTCCAAAATCAGCATCGCCCGAACGCCAGCTTGAAAACATCTCCGTTTTTGATTTCTCCCTTGATGAAAACGACATGAAGATCATCGATTCGCTTACCCGCCCGGACGGACGCATAAATGGCCAAGACCCGGCGGAGTATGAGGAATTTTAAGAAGACGAATAAAGAAAAGCTGACGAAATCCATTCGTCAGCTTTTTAATTTTATATACGCACGCCCAGCTGCCGTTTCCATTCAGAAAGCCAGTCCGTACCCCCTGATCCGTATTGCTTGCGTTGGCCGACGTCACGCAGAGACCCGTCTCTATAATCAATTGACAGCACCAAATCAGGAATGGCATCATACCCCGTTCTCGCCAGCTTCGTGAGCCCCTGTCCGTAATGGGCGGCTGCTTCTGCGGCCGTATGTTTCAGCAAAGGATCTTGCTGCAGCGCTTCTTTATAGACGTCTAAAAGGTCGCGGCCGTCTTCTGTGACGTACTTTCCGTTCACGATCTGCAAGTCTTTCAGATGATAGCCGGTCACCTCATACATTTCCCGAACAACTTGATATTTCTCATACGCTTCTGCCGTAAACTGCGAGGAATCATCACTCCGGCTCCGAATGATGTGCGCAAACAGCTCTTTGCTGTTTTCCCCAGAGTTTAAGACGGCTTCAATCTGCTTAGTGAGCTCTTCATCGTCCGTTCCGCTCACTTTTAACAGATAATCAATCGGTGATATCGTAAATGTAAGGTTCGCGCCCTCCGGAATCTGAATATGATTCCGATGGAAAAGCATCTCAATCTGCTGATTGACCTGCCCGCGCTGAAACACCTTTTCATTTTCTCCCTCAATCTCTCCGCTGAGCGTTTCACCCCGAAACGCCGCATCACGAAAATCATAGCTTTGGGCTTTCCCCTTAAACAGCCATTCCGTTTCATTATGATAAGCGGCCTGACGCTCTGATTCCGATAAATCACTCCTGAAATAAGGAGAATTGGCACGCTGATATTTGTCCTTAATATAACCTAAAGGATCAGGCTTTCGTTTATTGATTTCGTTGATACGGCTGTACTTCTCATTAAGAATCTTACTCGCAATATCACTCTCAGACTCATACGGATTATTGGCTTGAATCACCGTCTCATTCCCATTATCCGTCATCGTTTTCTGATTTGCGGATTGATATAAACGGGACAGGCTGCTCCCTTTCTCAGTGACACCGCTCGTTGAATAATTCACCTGGCTCAGATCGCGGCTCCCGCCTGCCTGAATCAATAAGCTGTCCGTTCCTTTTGCCGCATCTTTCACATTTGTTTTGGAAGAATACCGCTGAAGCACTTGCTGAGCCATTACTTGATTTTTTATATATCGAGCGTTTAGGCGCATGTTTTTAACCTCCGCTTGAGATGATGTTCTAGTGTTTTTATCGGCTGTCTTCCAGTATATTTTAACCTTAAATAACAAATGTTTACATAGCTAATGTTTTTATGTATGATGTAGTCAAAAAGGGGGATTTTTCCATGAAGAAGTGTATATTGATTCTATTTGTCAGTGTCATCGTTTTATCAGGCGCATTGTTTGCATCTTCACCTTCAGCCTCTGCGTCTCAAAAGAACTCGTTACAAATAAGCGCCATTACAGGAAATCATTCATTTGAAACTGCCAATCCAGCAGGCTACTGGAAATATAAAAATATTGATACTGCCATATTGCCAAAAGGGGAAAAAGATTCGTATTTCACTTTCACGGCAAATAAGGGAGAAAGACTTTATGTCAGGAGTTCAACAAGAAGTGAATACAAGGGAATGGACATTGAAATTTATAATAAAAATAAAGTACTGATCAGTAAAGGCACAGAAGTGATAAATCCTGATACGGCACTGCCTTTTATCTATGCGAATACAGATGCGAAAGAAAATAACGAGACGTTCTACGTGAAAGTGTCCCGCGGCTCCTACACTGACGATATGTACTTTACACTCTCCATTTACGACCGAATCAAATCCGGCAGTGAGACTTTCTCATTCAGCGGCACAGCTGAAAATAAAGGAAATACAAACCTCAGTCCGAATGGATCAGATTCAACTGTTCTTAGACTCGACTTAACCAAACAGACAAGCATTCCAAGAGACGCCACAGTGAAAAGAATCAACACCACCGCAACCCAAACACCAAGCCAAGGAAATACAAGCCACTACATGATGTCGGAAGAAAATAAAGTGTGGCACCGCGCACTCGCAAACAGCTCCACACAAGGAAATTACGGTATTACACTGGATGATAACCTCTCAGTCTCAAGCATCTGGAATTTTAAATACAACACCCTTGCAACAGCAAAATCAACTATGAAAAATGTAAAATTGAAGATTGATTATGAGTACGATGTGACAACGCAGTTTTAATTAGAAGAACAGCCGCCCATTGTGCGGGCGGCTTTCTGCTTGGAATTTAAGTAAATTTATGAGCCCGTGCCATGCCTTATCCTGTTGTAAATTCTTTTTTACGATAGATAGCTGCGGCAATGAAAAAAGAAATGATATATAATATAACGCCGATAATGATATATATAATAGGGACATATAAAGAAGGATTTATGTGCAAAAATGACAGTGGTAATTTTTCTGTTACATAACCAACGACACTTTGCAATCCAAAGGTAGTAAAAAGCCCTCCCATTGCACCTCCAATCACAATCGCATCAGACTTTTCCGGGCCCATAATGTAGAGAAGAGGATAAACGATTGCACCGGCAAAGAGAACGATGAACGTTCCGAAAGAGACAATATTCAAAATGCCGTCAACAGGTTCCTCAGCACTCAGGCTGTATACAAAGAAAATACCATAAGATATTACAGCCCCGATCACAACAACCAAAAGATAAAAGAAATAGTGACTTTGAACAATATTTGTTCTGCTGACCGGTAAAGTCAGGACATATTTGTCATGCGCCTTGACATTCTTTACATTTCACCATTAAATACACTCCTACTATTTTATATTTATTTTTAAAGATAATAATCTTAAGTTAGCATTCAACTATTTTTACTACACAATAGATTCCCTTAGCATATAACTAACTGTAGAACCTCTATTGACCAAAAAATTCAAAACAACTATCACTTTATTACGTAATGCGGGTTTTTTCTTGAAACTCAATCTATTTTCTAAAATATATCGTTGCATATACTCTTCTATATAATATTCCGTATTCACTTCTAACTTTTTTTGTTCAAGATGCGGATTATTGTTAATTATTTCATATAACCAATCAATCCCTTGTGAAAGATAATTATTATATCCAACAGTATTTAAAACTCTTCCAATCGCATACAAAACACCTGGCTTATAACCTAATTCATAACTTATATATCTAAAAAATAAATGGTCATCCTTCTTTAATGAATGCCAAGATTTTATCTTATCGTTCCACCAGTGGAATGCAAATAAATAAGTTATAACTATTTGATGAATATCATCATGATATTCTCTTGAAGAAACGGTTCTATCCCTTTCTTCTGTTTTTTTACATAAAGATATTATAATAGGTTGAATATTATTCCATATATTCCAAAACTCATCATACTTATCCATTTCATCTTGTTTAAGAATAATATCTCTTAAAAGCCATTCAAAGCTTTCACAACTATTTATAAATGGTTCAAAAGCTCTTATTAATTTCTTTTGTTCCTCTAATGATATACACATCAAATATTTTGCCAACCATTTAATATACTCCATTTCGGTTTCTATATTTGCTACAACATCTTCTCTTCTTTTATGTCGTTTTTCAAATAAGATTTCCCAAATATTTTTTCCGATTTCTATTGATTTCATTACAGTAATCTCATTAGTTGGTGCCAAAAGCATATTTAAATTAAGTAACGAATTATAACTTAAATGTGAAAAATCATTAGGAATAGCATAGACATTTTTTATAATATTATTTATTACATGTTGATTTTTATTGATAAATTCAATCGATGAAATTCCATTATATATTCTAACCTCTGAATCATATAGAGGTTTTAATTCAACATAACCACAGAAAATACCTGATGCTATTTTAAAATTTGTTTCCCACATTTTGGTTGAAAAAGTTTGAATTACTAGTTTATTAGAATCTAGTATTAATATTAAAAGTAATTCAATAGATTTCTTTAGAGATATGTCACTCATATCTTCATTAGAAATTATTAGTGGCAAAATATAAATTGCCGCTTCAAAACCACTTCCTGTTTGAATAACATTCCCACTTTCAATGTTCAATTCAATAAAATTTAAAATACTATCTTTACAGTAGTGACAGTCATCTTCTGAAATTAATTCTTTATAGTCCCTTATTAATATAGCGAAAACATATATCGGAGCATACTTCTGAAGATAAAAATATTCATTATTTTCACTCTCCCAAATTTCTCTAGCTTCCCCTAAGGCTTTTAAAGGATTATTTTCATAGTCTATATACTTTTCACTATCCCTTTTATGCTCAAAACGTGCAATTGACCACATATACAAATCATTTCTATTAAATATTTTTCTGTTTTTCTCTTCCGTTTTATTATGAATTTCAACTAGAGAAGCAGGTAGTTCTGTCACCAAAGAGGCATATGTGTGTCCATCCTTTTCGAAAAAATTATCAGTATCAAGCTTTAATTTTCTGATATCCATTCTATAGTATACGAATTGATATTCTTCCTCAAATTGCTCTATTTTCTCAAACACTTTATCGAGTTGACTATATAAAATTTTATTTCTATTCTCTAAAACTTCAATAGGTAGTTTTTCTAAATTTAATTGATACTCAAGAATTACATCTTCTAGCCTTTTCTTTCTAAAAGCTTGATTATTGGTCCTTATTCTCTCGTCTTCATACAATTTGTTAGCCGGAACTACACCCTTCAAAAAATTTGAACCAAATTCTTTAACAGCTCGGATGTTATCTAATATAAAAACCTCTTTGGAAGAAATTAATATGCATGCGATGTTAAATAACTTTTGAGGGTATGCCTCCACTAAACTTACTACTACTGATGTTAGAGCTGCCGATTGAGAACTTAATAGTTTTATACAAATCTTTTCTATAACACCTGGTATTTCTTCCAAAACAAGTAATAACCATCTTTCTAACGCCATCAGGATACTTTCAAGTAAATTAGGAGCTGGATATGTACCTCTGTGCATCAGCCATAAACGTTCGCTCGCTACTTGCTCTATTTCTTTTCCATTAGATAGATTAATTTTAATTGTTAAGAGTTCATCATACTTCTCGACCAATTCCGAATTGGAGTAATCTATGGTTATCTTATTGAATAACTCTATAATAAAATCTATTGTCTCCCAAGGGCTAGACTGCAATAGTCTAAATATAGGAGTTTGAAAGGCACTTGATGGATAATAATCATGAGAAGTTGAGTCATTTAGTTTAAAAGCATCTTCAATTTCACGTGGACTATAAAACATACTGTCTTTAAAAAACCAATATTTATTTGCTAAATCAAATACTAATTTAGGATTCGAGTCAACTAAATTTCCACAATTGTATACATTAGTTAATCCCTGCACACACAAATCATAATATTTATGCAGATGATTAAAATCTGTATCTGTTGTTACCTCTTCTACAATGATAGATAACTCACTGTCAATTTCCCAGGCACTTGATAATATTACATTATTTATTTTCTCGATTTTTTTATCATTTAACTTATAGATTAATGATTTATCAGCTTTTACTTTATTGTATAAATATAATGCAATTAAACATGCATGTTTGGTTTCAATGCCTTTTACATTATGTGAAGTCCAACTATATAAACATTCAATAACTAACATTATATTTTGAGGTTTCCATTCTATTGCTGTTAGATTTTCATAGATGAAATTAAAAATATAACCCCATCCTGCTCCAGTTGGCTTTGTGGATCTATAAAGATTTGCAGATTTTTGTTCTTCAGAAGTTAAAATTTTATTCCAAAAGTCATTATTTATAATTCTACACGTAGTATTTAATAAGAATATTGCCCTGAATAATAATTTGTATTCATCTCTAGTTAACATGGATTTTATAAAGTTTATTGAAATTTGATTATCTTCAATGCTCATTAAAGTTATCAAAATCTCATCTTGCCAAATTGAAGAAATTTTACTTGTATAAAATACTTCTATAATAAAATCTTTAATACCTTCAGTTTTTTGTACCAACTTATCTTTAAGCCATAAACGAAGATTTTTTCTCACAACTAAACTGTCACCAATCTCTTCAAAAAAGCTTTTACAGTCTTCTTTCTTAATATATAAATTTTCAAATATATGTTTTAATACAATTTCTTCGTAGATATCATGACTCAAGGAATATCCTCTCATAACTTCATCATAGAATATTATTTCATCTTCCCTGAGTGCCGCAATTGCTTCTGAATCATCATATAGTTGATATTCATAGTAATATACACCCTTATTCGCACAAGATAGGACAATATTACAAATAGTCTTTTCTCTACGAATATCTAACTCTCTATAATGATTAGTATTTTTAATTTTATACGTCCATATACTTTCTATAAATTGTTCAATTGTTAAAATATCGCTATCGCTTTCACAAGCTATCTCAATATATAAATTCAGATAAAACAAATTACAAATTAGATTAATATAGGATTCTTCTTTCGGAAGAGGAAAATCTGAATCCTTTAATAAATATTGTAATTCTTGTTTTGACAAAGTCTCTATCTTTAATTCTTGATATCTTACCCCATTTAAAAAAGTATTAATAAAATTATCCTTGTGTACTGTCCTTACTGTAAAAATAATTTTCCATCCATACTTAATCGATAAGTTCACAAACTCATTAAATATATCTCGGTTATTCATCACTAATACTTTTTCCGTGGAATCAATCAAACAAACCTTATTTTCATCGTCTTGGAAAAGCTTTAAATAATCTTCAAAAGTATACTCTCCAAATCTCCTTGAGAACTCTGCAAAAGTAGTAACATCAAAATCTGTCGCTTTAAAAGCGATATTAGCTCTATTTTCATTTTCTAATAAATCTTTTGCAAAGCCCGACTTACCTGATCCCCCCTCACCATAAATAATTAAACATGGAATTTCTGACTCATAAAAAGAGTGGATATCAAAATCATTATTTTTATTTATTTTAATGATTTGGTCTCTATATCTTATAGTTGACTTTATATTCTCTAATTTACTTTGACTATGAAGTTTAACTTGAGCTAAGTACCCTTTAATTCCTGAATCTGGATTAAAAAAATAATCTCTAATAAGTTCCAATTCGGGTCTCATTAACATTATCTCGAAATTACTTTTGACTCTCCATTCCACAAGAATATCTCTCTCAAGTCCATATTCTTCAATTTCTGTTTGATATTCAGGCTTTACAGTATCTTTCTTACTACTTGCACTCAATTCTTTATTCGTATAAATTATAAATCTATCAATTTCAGGGTATTTAGTTTTTGCGCCCTTAATAGCATTTTTTAATTCTGTTTTTTTATCAGCAATACTAGTGCCTGCATCGTAATATTTCGCCTGAAATCCAATACATCCTTCTTCAGTTGTTACAGGTAAAGTTTCCACATATGGCTGATTAAAGTATCTAAATATTCCTGTTTCGATTTTAAACTCATGACAAAAAAGTATATAAGCTAAATATTCAAATACATCTCTAGTCTTCTCAGTAAATTTATATTGAAACACATCCCAATTAATTGCTATATCTTTATACATAACATTACCTCTTAGTAAATTTTTCTGATTATTACTTTAGTTCTATGACTATCAATTAATCCACTTAAAATTTGAGGATAACAATAGCTTTTATTCTGCTGGTTATTAATGAAACATATTAAAGTTGAAAAATGCTCTGTCTTCACGTTCTACTTCAATCATGCTGACTTCTTATTTGGAAATAGCTTGAACTCAGCAATCACATACTTCCTTTCAGTAACACCATCACTCAAATAAACAAACCAGAAAACTCCTTCAAACTCTCATCTGCAATAACGATTGTTTCTTCAACAGATAGCAGTGGATATTGTTCACGTATATCAATTACCAAATCGTAATATTCTAACAAATAGAAGTACGTGTAACGTGACCCAATGAAGGTACATCTTGAATTGTCACCCACGGCTTATAATTAGCCCCTAACCTTATCCGAAACCTTCTTTATATTTCTTACCAATAGAGGGCGAACGTTTTCGCTTGGACATTCTATCTTTAGCTTCTTCCTAAATTTAAATAAGTATTAAATCACTTATAGCTATTCTAGAAAAATTACGTGTCTGTATACTAGGTATTTTCAAATTGAATTGTTGAATTGCATTCTTTTCAAAATACTCATCACAGTAATAATTATGATATTGAGCTACCCACTCGTATTTAGAATAAAGTTTTTTATCGCTTTTGAAGTGGTTCAATTTAGTTAAAATAATATCTTTGTGACTTTGAATTTTTTGAATATATTCCATGATATCTTCAGTCGTGTTATATATTTCATGTAGTCCATACAAATAATTAACAAAAACTTTATCATCTTCATCTATTAATAAATGTGAATTCTGTGGAGCATATGATGCAGAACCATAATAGCCCAGGTGTTGCGATACCATTTTAATCATTTCATCACTTAAAATAATTCTAGGATAAATTGCCTTACTACTTTCTAAATCATGTGCTTCAATTAACGCTGGTCCATAAGCAAAATCATCATCACCATAGTAATCTCCTAAATCAATACCGCCACGTAAGAAATACCCATTTAATGTCATCTCTAATTGGTAATCAATAAATGACATAAACAAATTACCTGATTGCCCTTCACCATCTTCAAATCTTGGATATGCTAGTATGACATTGTCAGTAAATGTTTTAAAATGACCATATGGGTTCATCTCTCTCATTAACGCATATTGTTTTGTAAGAATTTTATGAAGATCTTTAAGTAAGTGATTTCCAGACTGTAGGTTAGGTGTGTTTATAATTAAACTTGAAAACCTAAAATATCAGTAAAACAAACTATCGATTCTAATAGACTCGGATTATTGGGATTATATTTGGGTAACATTTTCACTCCGCCTTTTATCTGAATAATAAAAAATAACCTCTTACGGATATCATACCGAAGAGGTTATTTTCAATCAAACTTTATTATAAATGATCAATCTTTTTTATAAAACTACAAATATAATAACCAAAGGGGTTAAATATATTACTCCACAGTCACACTCTTCGCAAGGTTGCGCGGTTTATCAACGTCACAGCCGCGGTGCAGTGCAGCGTAGTAAGCAATCAGCTGCAACGGTACAACAGATACCAGCGGAGCAAGCGCAGGGTTGACTTCCGGCAGGACGAATCTGTCGTCTGCGTCTTCTAAACCTTTTAGCGAGATGATGCAAGTGTTGGCGCCGCGGGCTGCGACTTCCTTCACGTTTCCGCGGATGCTCAGGTTGACGTGTTCTTGTGTCGCCAGCGCAAAGACTGGTGTTCCTTCTTCAATCAGAGCGATTGTTCCGTGCTTCAGCTCACCGCCGGCGAAGCCTTCCGCCTGGATGTAAGAAATCTCTTTCAGCTTCAGGGCGCCTTCGACACATACGAAGTAGTCAAGGCCGCGGCCGATGAAGAAAGCATTTCTTGAAACAGTCAGATACTCACGCGCGATCATTTCCATTTCGTCCTTCTGGTCGCAAAGGGCTTCCATGGCGTTTGCCGCGATACCCAATTCTTTGACTAAATCAAAACCGATATCAACGCCATTGCGTTCGGCTGCAACGGACGCAAGAATCGCAAGCACGGCAATCTGAGCCGTATACGCTTTTGTTGATGCAACGGCGATCTCAGGGCCTGCGTGCAGAAGCAATGTGTAATCCGCTTCACGGGACAGCGTGGAACCCGGAACGTTTGTAATTGTCAGCGCTTTGTGACCCAGCGCTTTGACTTGAACAAGCACGGCGCGGCTGTCCGCTGTTTCTCCGCTTTGAGAAAGGAAAATAAAGAGCGGTTTCTTAGACAGAAGCGGCATGTTGTAAGAGAATTCACTCGCTACATGCACTTCAACCGGGACGTTTGCCCACATTTCAATATATTGTTTCCCGACAAGACCGGCATGGTAGCTCGTTCCGCAAGCCACGATATAAATGCGGTCCGCTTCCGCCACGGCGTCAGCGACATCGCCAGCCACAGCCAGTCTGCCGTTTTCGTCCTGATACGTTTGGATGATTTTGCGCATAACAAGCGGCTGCTCATCCGTTTCTTTTAACATGTAGTGAGGGTATGTGCCTTTTTCAATATCACTGGCGTCAAGCTCAGCGATATAAGACGCACGTGTCATGACTTCACCGTCAAGGTTTTTAATCACGGCTTCGTCTTTTGTCACGATCACCATTTCTTTGTCCAAAAGCTCAACGTATTCATTCGTTACTTGAAGCATAGCCATCGCGTCAGATGCCACGACGTTAAAAGTATCTCCAAGGCCGATTAACAGAGGGCTTTTGTTTTTTGCAACGTAAATGGTGTCTGTGTTTTCGCCGTCAAATAATGCAATTGCGTAAGAGCCTTTTAACAGAGTCAGTGTTTTGCGGAACGCTTCTTCTGTACTGAGTCCTCCTGCCACAAATTGCTCAATCATTTGAACGACTACTTCAGTGTCCGTGTCGCTTTTCAGTTCAACGTTTTCAAGGTATTCACGCTTCAGCTGAACATAGTTCTCGATCACACCGTTATGAACAAGTGTAAAGCGGCCAAGTGCGCTTTGATGCGGGTGAGCGTTCAGGAAGCTTGGTTCGCCGTGAGTCGCCCAGCGTGTATGGCCGATTCCCGCTTGAGATTCAACCGTTTGATCCACCACTTCACGAAGGTCGGCGATGCGGCCTTTTTCTTTGTACACATGCACGCCCTGCTCATTCGCCACAGCGATACCGGCAGAGTCATAACCGCGGTACTCAAGCTTCTCTAATCCTTTTAACAAAATCTCTTTCGCATCAAGATGACCGATATAACCAACAATTCCACACATTTTTTCTTCCTCCTAAAGGTGTAAAAGGAGACGAAGAAAGTCAGATTACAAGGGGACTTTCAATCGTCCCCTCCCACATGTTTTTTTGGAAGATCATGTGATTTCCCTTTGTTCGGAGAGTCGCCCCTCCGGTTTAAAGAAATCCTTACGGCTGTGATCTAAATGAATCAGCCGGGAGGCATCCGCCGAAAATTCGATAACCTCCATCCTCGTCAACTAAGCCGTTTTTCGGGCGCTTAGTTCGGGCGCTATAATTATGAAAGATGCAAACAATGCCGCCTTTCCTATAAATGAAAAACAAAGGCTGAACAAGCTTGATTTTACAACATGTGCCAAGGACGGTCAATTATTTTTTTCCGTCCCGGCATCATGTTACTATCATTTTATGCTGATCGCACTTGTCTTGTTCGCTCTCTGTTTATAAACTTCGCTATTCCGCTCCCATTTCTGTCCGCACGACATCCACGATTTTTGTGACATATTCGTCACAAAGCTCTTTTGTTCTTGCTTCCGCCATTACACGGACAAGCGGCTCGGTGCCTGACGGGCGCACTAAAATCCGGCCGTCTCCGTTCATTTCTTTTTCCACTTCAGAAATGACGGCCTTCACCTTAGCGTTTTCTTCTACCTTATATTTATCCGTCACTTTCACGTTTACTAAAAGCTGCGGGAATTTTTTCATTTCACCAGCAAGCTCTGAAAGGGTTTTCCCCGATGCCTTCAGCGTATTCACAAGCATGATCGCCGATAAGAGCCCGTCGCCGGTAGTGTTGTAATCAAGGAAAATAAGGTGCCCTGACTGCTCGCCGCCGACATTATAGCCGTCTTTTTTCATCGCTTCTACGACATAGCGGTCACCGACTGCCGTTTGGATGCTTTTGATTTCTTCTTTTTCAAGCGCTTTGTAGAAACCGAGGTTGCTCATCACGGTTGATACGACTGTATCATCCTTCAGACGGCCTTCTGATTTCAAATACTTCGCGCATATGTACATGATCTGATCGCCGTCCACGATGTTTCCTTTTTCATCAACGGCAATGAGGCGGTCGCCGTCTCCGTCAAACGCAAGGCCGATATCGGCATTTTTTTCTTTGACGAAAGCACTCAGCGCTTCCGGGTGTGTAGAACCGACGCCGTCATTAATATTTAAGCCGTTCGGAGACGTTCCCATTGTAGACACGTCAGCATCAAGATCGGCAAAAAGGTGTGTCGCAATGGAAGATGTCGCACCATGGGCGCAGTCAAGCGCTACGTGAATGCCCGTGAAATCCTCATCCGCCGTCTGCTTTAAAAATTGCAGATACTTTTGAACGCCTTCAAAATAATCGTTCACAAGCCCGAGGTCCGCGCCTGTCGGTCGCGGAAGTTTGTCTTCCGGTTCATCCATGAGACGTTCAATCTCGGCCTCCTGCTCGTCAGAAAGCTTAAAGCCGTCTCCTCCGAAAAATTTAATTCCGTTATCCTGTACGGGATTGTGAGAAGCGGAAATCATGACGCCCGCCTCAGCATCCATCGCTTTTGTTAAATAGGATACCCCCGGCGTAGAAATAACGCCGAGGCGCATCACTTCAGCTCCGATCGATAAAAGTCCGGCGACAAGGGCTCCCTCCAGCATATGTCCGGAGATACGTGTATCGCGGCCGATCAGCACTTTCGGGCGCTGTTTATCTTTGGTCAGGACATAACCGCCAAAACGCCCCACTTTAAAGGCCAGCTCTGGCGTAAGCTCGCTGTTGGCAACACCTCTTACACCATCTGTTCCAAAATACTTGCCCATTTTGTATCGCTCCTTTTTCATTCTGTTGAAGATGAATCAGCACTTGATCCGTCTTCATCCTGGTCTTGATTTTGATCCTGGTTTTGACTTTTATTCTGATCGCTGTCAGTGTCTTCCTGGTTCTTGTCTTTGTCTGCGCCTCCGCTTGTGCCGTCTTTATTGCCGGAATCAGCGGAGCCGCCGTCATTTTTATTTGAACTTGTGTTTTTCTTAGAAGTCAGCCTGATCTTAACCGTGTCTTTTGACAAGGACCATGTGACATTTTGCGGCCCGTTTACTTCAAGCTTTACAGAATGCTCTCCGTCATCTAAGCCCGAGACATTGGCATACAGCTCAATGTCCGACTTTTTCAGCGCCTTAATGTTGGACGGAGAGCCTTTGGCCGTAATATTGATCGCCCGCGATTCAGGGTCGAGAAACTCAATCCGCTGCGAGCCTCCCAGTCCGACCGTCTTGATTGGGACATTGCTAAAATCCTTTTTGTCTTCACTGTCCACCTTAACATGAAGGGTAATTTTCCCCGGTGACACCTTTGTGACACCCTTAGGAAGCGGGATGTCGGCATCGACATCCGTATCTTTATCAATTTTGTCTAAATCAAGAGATACACCGTCGATAAATTCAAGTGAATCCAGCACATCCTGCGGGCCGTAAACCGTCACCTCACTCGGATTCGAGTCAATGCTCGCAATGCTCACCCCGTCAGGAAGACTTCCCTTCCTTTCAATTTTGAAAGGGAGCTTTTTGCTCGGGCTGGCCACGGGAACCGTCACTTTAATGACTGACGGTTCAACATCAACAGGAAGTGCGTTGCCGTCTTTGTCATAGACGGTCACCTTCACTTCCCTATCAATGGTCTCATTTGCATTTTCAAGGTTCACGGATGCTTTGACAAGCGAAATGTTGTCAATCACATTTTTCGAACCCGTAATCTGTACGTTTTTCGGGCTGATAATCGGCTGCTGGGGCGTATATCCCTTTTTCATTTTGCTTTTATTGTAGTATTCAACTTCAACCGGAAAACTTTCAGCCGTTTTTTCCTGAATCGTAACCGTCGTGACTGACGGGTTAATGGATATCGTCAGTCCGTCCGATACATTTTTCGCCTTCAATTCGACCTTATGAGTCCCGGTCTTCAGCTTATTCATATCAGCGTATATCTCAAAATTCTTCGTCTGTCTCGCCTTTTTCACCGCGCTTGTCGAGCCTTTAATCGTGACATTTACGGTCTGGGGCACGCCGGTGACTACGTAATTCGCTTCATCATAGTACGCTTTTACAGGAATATCAGTAAGCGTAGCCTCGTCAGTCGTTGATGTCGGAAAAAAGGATTCCCCCGGCTTTTTCGGAGTCGGCGCCTGGTTGTTGTTAACCGCCACATAAAGCAGGAGCGCAAAGAGCAATGCAATGATCTTTACAGCCCAGCGGTTGTTTAAGAATTTATCCATTTTTCTTGCCCCTCCAGTACCAGCGGTTAGAAGAAGTATCTCTGGCGTTTTTCTTAAACTCGGCTTCAAGCATTTCTTTCAGTGCTTCTTCCGTCAATTCTCTGCGAAGGTCTCCGTTTTTGGCCACACTGATGGCGCCCGTCTCTTCGGATACGATAATGGTTAAGCTGTCCGTCACTTCACTGATGCCGACAGCCGCTCTGTGCCGCGTCCCCAGCTCCTTTGAAATAAACGGGCTTTCAGAAAGCGGCAGATAACAGGCAGCAGCCGCAATCTCGTTATTTTTCATAATGACCGCTCCATCGTGCAGCGGCGTATTCGGAATGAAGATATTTATCAAAAGCTCCGAGCTGACCTGCGCATTAAGCGGGATGCCCGTCTCAATATAATCGCCCATTCCCGTGTCGCGCTCGATGGCGATGAGAGCGCCGATGCGGCGTTTCGCCATGTAGCTGATCGATTTTGTAATCGCTTCAATTGTCTTATGCTGTGCTTCCTCCACGGGGGTGCCGCTCCTTGAAAAGAACCGGCCCCGTCCGAGCTGTTCAAGCGCCCGCCTCAGCTCCGGCTGGAATATAATGATAATCGCTAAAAATCCCCATGTTATCGCTTGGTCCATCAGCCATTGAAGCGTGCTGAGTCCCAAATATGAACTGGCCATCCGGACCAATACGATGACGACGATTCCTTTTAAAAGCTGAACCGCCTTCGTTCCGCGTATGACCATGATTAATTTATATATCACATACCAAACAAGGAGAATATCAACGGCATTGCCGAGGTATTGCAAAAATGGGATGTCCTCAAAAGCCATTTCCTCGTCCTCCAAGAATTCAGTCATTTCGTTTTTCCGTTATGAATTGTGCTGCATGAGCAATATGTACATCATATAGCGTGCTCATTATACCACATTTTGATTTCTCAAGTGAAATGAGCCAGCGTGGCAATCCGTAAAAAAAGAGTAAAGCGATTATACGCTTTACTCATCTTCATTCGGGTCTAAAGCGCTCACAACGCCCTGACCCGCCGATTTCAGTTCGTACCAGACCCAGTCAAACAATTGGTTAATTTCTTCAATCTGCCCGGTGACTTGTCCGGCTGAGGCCATGTATTTTTCTCCGTTGACGACGGTCACATTGCCGTCGACCTTACCTTTAATGACCAGCTTGCCGTTTTTTACTGTGACATCACCCTTTACGGTCTCGCCTTCAGGGACGGTGACCGTGTGATTCTGTACGACAAGGTTCGGATGCTTGGACACACTGAAATTGTGGTCGTTATGCCAGCTGTTGAAAAAACCGCCGCCCATTAAAATCACAAAAACCGCTGCGGCTGCAATGATCGGATGAGTTTTGATCCATCGTTTAACAGAAGCGCGCTTTTTCTCTTTTGGAAGATTCGCCATAACTTTGGCAGTAAAATCAGCAGGGGCTGTGACATGCGATGTGCTTCGGACGAGCGCTACGGATTTCTCCATTTCATGGAAATGCCGCTTGCAATTCTCGCATGACCGCAAATGTTGTTTTAATACGTTTTCATCTTCAGGAAGGATATCTCCATCAAGATGCTTATGCATAAGCTGCACGATCTGTTCAGGACAGCTCATTTCATCACCCCACTTAAAGATCTCTCAATTGTTTTCTAAGAGCCTCTCTGCCTCTGTGAATCCTTGTCTTGACGGTGCCGACAGGGATATTCAGAATCTCCCCGATTTCAATTAAAGAGAGTTCGTCAATATACTTTAATACAATAACCGTTCTGTACTTGTCAGGCAGCTTTAAAATCTTTTTCTGAATTGTGTCAGACAGCTCCAATGACAATACGGCGTCTTCAGGGAGAACCCCATCCGCAGCGATCTGCGAATACATCGTCAGCCCTTCTGCTCCCGCCACTTCTGCGTCCAGATAGTAATCAGGCTTTTTCTTGCGGATGCGGTCAATGGTCAGGTTGGTCGCAATTCTGTAAAGCCACGTTGAAAACTTTCTGTTGATATCGAAACTGTCGATATTGACATACGCTCTGATAAAAGCCTCCTGCGCAATATCTTCCGCTTCGTGGACATTGCCGAGCATGCGGTAGCAAAGCTGGTAAATCTTATCTTTATAAAGGTCAACGATTTCCGCAAACGCATTTTGATCGCCTTTTTTGACTTGCTTAATTCTTTTTTTAATCAGGTTTTCCATGTTTTATCTTACCTCTGCCCTTCACCGGTCTGTATCTATACGTTGATTGTTTTAAAAGGTTTCATTTTTTTATTACATTTATTTTACCAAATTTCAGGCAGGGTGTAGATGGAAAATACAGAATATACTGCCTTAACAGCAGCTTAAAAATAGTATATCTGATGAACAATTGGAAATCGAGGTAAAGCACCGATACATAAAAAAAGACACCTTATGCAAAAGGTGTCTGAGACTGGGCTAGCTGGATTCGAACCAACGCATGACGGAGTCAAAGTCCGTTGCCTTACCGCTTGGCTATAGCCCAAAAATGGTGGAGGGGGACGGATTCGAACCGCCGAACCCTGAGGGAGCGGATTTACAGTCCGCCGCGTTTAGCCACTTCGCTACCCCTCCGTATTTTTCAGAAAAACAGTGCCGGCCAGAGGACTTGAACCCCCAACCTACTGATTACAAGTCAGTTGCTCTACCAATTGAGCTAGGCCGGCAAATATGGTGGAGGATGACGGGCTCGAACCGCCGACCCTCTGCTTGTAAGGCAGATGCTCTCCCAGCTGAGCTAATCCTCCATATGACCCGTACGGGATTCGAACCCGTGTTACCGCCGTGAAAGGGCGGTGTCTTAACCGCTTGACCAACGGGCCGTTGTGTCCGCGTCGAGCTGACAAAAGTTATTATATACAGGTTGTACCCTATTTGTAAAGAGAAAAATTATTTTTTTTATTTTCAAACTTTTTTACCCGTTTTTTAACTGAAAAACTCATCCCTTCTTTCTTATTTCATTTAAGATGGAGGTATCATAAATATTGAAGGGAATGGACACAGATGATCTTAGTCAGCTCTTGTCTCGGCGGTATCGAATGCAGGTATAACGGCTCCCACGCCGCTTCGGAAAAAATCCTCAGACTCGTGGATGAAAAGAAAGCTGTTATGGTCTGCCCTGAACTTTTGGGCGGCTTCACCACTCCCCGCGAACCGGCGGAAATCATCGGCGGCACGGGCGAAGATGTGCTGAACGGAACGGCGAAAATCGTAACGGCATCTGGTGAAGACGTTACCGCTTTATATATGGCCGGCGCGGAAAAAACACTGGCATACGCAAAAGAAATAGGCGACGGCACGGTCATCCTTAAAGAAAACAGCCCATCCTGCGGAAGCAGCTTCATCTATGACGGAACTTTCTCAGGGAAAAAGATCACCGGGGACGGCATCACTTCCGCTCTTTTAAAACGGGCAGGCTGCCGTGTGTTATCAGAAGATGAACTGGATCAATTATAAAAAAGGAGAGAAGATATCATGGATGTAACCCTGTCTTTTTACAAACCGGAGCATGCAGACAGGCTGAACGGGTTTGTACTCAGTGAAGAAGATAAAATGTTCTCCGCTCTCCCGAAAGATGTCCTGCCGCAGGCGCTTGTCATCCGGGATCGTTATCCCACAGTCATTTTAAAAGAAGACAGCCCAGTCGGTTTTTTTATTTTACATACCTCAAAAGAAACCATCGCCCCATATTCGAACAACGTGTCTGCCATTTTACTGAGCGCGCTGTCATTACATGCGTCACAGCAGGGAAAAGGTTATGCCAAACAGGCGATGCTGCAGCTTCCCGCTTTTATCGCAAATTATTTCCCTTGGTGTGATGAAATCGTGCTTGCAGTGAATCATCCAATCATCGTGCACAGAACTTGTACCGGTCTTCCGGTTTTATTGATAAAGGGCGGCGCAGGATCGGCCCGATCGGCGAACAGCACATTCTGCATCATTTTTTGTGAAAGCGTTTCATTATTCATCTTTTCCCTGCCGATTTTTCTTGAAACATATATTCAGAAGCCCATATACTTCAAGTAATAACGACTTGGGAGGGTACATTCATGACAGACCGGCTTAACATTCACAGATTGACCACAGAAACAAGAAATCCAGAGACCGCTTCAATCCATCAAGCAGACACGATGGAAATCCTCCGCATCATTAACCGAGAGGATTTCAAAGTGGCGGACGCCGTTCAGCAGGTGCTGCCTGATATTGAAATTGCCGTTCAATTTGCCCATCAGTCATTGCGGCGAAACGGCAGGCTGATTTATGCGGGAGCGGGCACAAGCGGCAGACTTGGTGTACTGGATGCGGTTGAATGCCCGCCTACATACAGCGTAAGTCCCGACACCGTCATCGGACTGATGGCCGGAGGGGCAGACGCCTTTTTGCAAGCGGCTGAAGGAATCGAAGACAGCGAGGAAACCGGCGCTCTTGATCTCAAGACAATCGGGCTTACCGAAGACGATACCGTGATCGCCATCGCGGCAAGCGGGCGCACTCCGTATGCGGCCGGTGCGCTGAAATATGCAAAAACAATCGGCGCCAAAACCGTCGCGCTCACATGCAATAAGCACTCATTGATCAGCACGTATGCCGATCACAGCATCGAAGTTGTCGTCGGCCCCGAAGTGATTACAGGGTCAACACGAATGAAAGCGGCGACGGCACATAAAATGATTCTGAACATGATTTCCACCGCCGTGATGATTAAAAGCGGCAAAGTGTACGAAAATTTAATGGTGGACGTTCATGTCAGCAATGAAAAATTGAAAGAACGGGCAATCGGCACCATCCAAAGCATCACGGGCGTGCCGTACGACAAGGCAAGGGAAACGCTTGAGGCCTCAGGCAGCCATGTCAAAACGGCGATCGTCATGCTGAAGACGAATTCGGACGAAACACACGCAAAAGCACTTCTCAAAGAAGCAGAAGGCTTCATTGACAAAGCCATTGAACAGCATATTTCAAGAGAAAAAAACCGCTGATCATCCCTTGGTCAGAACGCCCCAGTCAATGATCATAAAGTGCTTTACGAGCCCGCGCCGTTTTCATGATCGGCGCAGGCGCTTTTAAGACGCGTTTCAGGCAAAGCTCCGCGGGAAAATTGTACTGAAAGAGGAGGGTTTCCATGAGCAAAGAGGCATTTTATCATGCGCTGGCCAAAGATATTCTGGACAATTGCGGCGGTTCATCCAATATTTCAGGCTTTACCCATTGTATGACACGCTTAAGAATTACACCTTTTGATCAGGACAAAACGGATATTGAAGCGCTGAAACGGCTTGACGGAGTAATAGGCGTCGTCGAGGCCGAAACCCTGCAGATCATTCTCGGCGCGGGTGTCGTCAATCATGTCGCCGACGCTTTCGCAAACCTTATGTCACCCGGAAAAAACATTGATTTAAAAGAAGCCGCCTCACGGAAAAAAGCTGATCTCAACAGAAAAAACACAACACCCATCACCCTGTTTCTCAGAAAGCTATCAAGCATCTTCATTCCTCTTATTCCCGCACTCATTGCATCAGGTTTAATCACCGGCATTACGAAAGCCGTCATTCAGGCCGGCTGGCTCCCGAAAGAATCCCAAATCGCGCTTATATTAACGGTTATCGGTTCAGGCTTATTTGCTTACCTCGGCGTCCTTGTCGGCATCAATGCGGCGAAGGAATTCGGCGGGACACCCGCGATGGGCGGCCTTGCGGGGATATTGATCCTTAACCCTGAGATCGCCAATATCAGTTTGTTCGGAGAGAATCTGCTCCCTGGCAGGGGAGGATTAATCGGCGTGCTTTTCGCCGCGATTTTTATCGCTTATACCGAGCGGTTGATCAGAAAGTACGTCCATCAATCCATCGACATTATCGTTACGCCTACATTGTCTTTGCTTATCACCGGGCTGGTAACATATGTCGTCTTTATCCCTGTAGGCGGTTTTATTTCTGATCTGATTACATCAGGCTTATTGTCGCTATTGAATGTCGGGGGAGCAGTGTCGGGGTTTGTATTAGGGGCCGCCTTCCTGCCTCTTGTCATCACCGGGCTGCATCAGGGCTTGACTCCCGTGCATCTGGAATTAATCCGATCAATCGGAGATGACCCGCTTCTCCCGATTCTCGCGATGGGAGGCGCAGGTCAAGTAGGCGCAGCCTTCGCCATCTTTATGAAAACAAAAAAAGCCTCATTGAAAAGAGCGATTGGAGGCGGACTTCCATCAGGTCTGCTCGGAATCGGGGAGCCGCTCATCTTCGGCGTCACACTCCCGCTCGGCCGGCCGTTTTTAACAGCGTGTTTGGGCGCGGGAATCGGCGGCGCCTTTCAAGCCCATTTTCAAGTGGCCACTTTTTCAATCGGTGTCTCCGGCCTTCCGCTCTCATTTCTCGTACAGCCGGCCCAGATCGTTTTGTATATCATCGGTCTCTTCATCTCTTACGCGGCGGGCTTTGTCTTCACTTATGCTTTCGGGTTTACGGATGACATGGCTGCTGAATTTGATTAGCCGGGAGGAATCAGAATATGAAAACACTGGCAGCCGCCATACTCACAATGGTCATCAGCTTTTCTTTTCTGCCGCAGCACAAAGCCTTCGCCCAATCCAAATTATACGATACAGCAAAGCTCAGAAAGGTTGATCAAATGATTGAAAAAGACATTGCAGCAGGATTCCCGGGCGCCGTCCTCGTCGTCGTAAAGGACGGACGAGTGATAAAAAAGAAAGCATACGGCTACAGCAAAAAATATGATGGAAACGTTCTTTTATCCCATCCGAAAAAAATGAAAACATCAACTATGTTTGATTTAGCTTCCAATACAAAAATGTACGCGGCGAATTTTGCATTACAGCGCCTCGTCAGTCAGGGGAAGCTTGATGTATATCAAAAAGTCTCGGCTTACCTTCCCGATTTCAAAGACAGAAAAAGCGATCCGGTTCAAGGGAAAGACCGCATACGCGTCATTGATGTGCTCCAGCATCAATCCGGTCTTCCGGCAAGTTTTTATTTCTATCAGCCTGACACGGCGGGCCCTTTTTATTCACAACAACGGGACAAAACGATCCGTTTTCTCACCCAAATCCCGCTTGAATACAAACCGGGGACAAAGCACGTATACAGTGATATCGGGTACATGCTTCTCGGATGCATCATTGAAAACATAACCGGAAAAACCCTCAATGCTTATGCGGAGCAAGAACTGTATAAACCGCTGAAACTGAAGCATACCCTGTTCAATCCGCTGCAAAAAGGCTTCAAAGAAAAAGCATTCGCAGCCACTGAACGCTTAGGCAACACGCGTGACGGGGCCATCCATTTTCCTCACATCAGGACGTATACGCTGCAAGGGGAGGTTCACGACGAAAAAGCTTTTTACTCAATGGGAGGAGTGTCCGGCCATGCAGGACTGTTTTCCAGAGCTGATGACATGGCCGTCCTTCTTCAAGTCATGCTGAACGGCGGCACTTACAAACACGTTTCTCTCTTCAATAAACAAACGGCTGATCTGTTCACAACGACGGCTTCATCTGACCCGACTTTCGCTCTCGGCTGGCGGAAAAACGGCAGCCCTGATATGGAGTGGATGTTCGGTCCTTATGCAAGCAGGCAGGCTTACGGCCATACCGGATGGACCGGCACCGTCACGATCATTGACCCCGCTTATAACCTGGGGATCGCACTTTTGACCAACAAAAAGCATTCCCCCGTCGTCAGCCCCGGTGAAAACCCCAATGTTTTCGAAGGGGATCTTTTCCCGACCGGAAGCTACGGCAGCGTTGTAAAGGCGATTTACGAAGCCATTGAATGACACCCCAAGTCTTTTGTCTACACTATGACGACAGGAGGACATCATTATGAAACTTGTCATCTCAGCTGTATTACTGTTGTTCATTGTTTCCGGCACACATCATGCATCGACAAAACCGGACATTCCGTCACAGGCGGAACAAGCGGTATCCCGCATGACATTAGATGAAAAACTGGGGCAGATGCTCATGCCTGATTTTCGAAATTGGCAAAAGAAGGGGCAGTCATCCCCTCAGGCTCTTACCCAAATGAATGACGAAGTCGCAGGGCTTATTCAAAAGTACCGGTTCGGCGGCGTTATCTTATTTGAAGAAAATGTAAAAAGCACTGAGCAAACGGTCCGCCTGACAGATGCCTTTCAAAAGGCGAGCCCTGATATTCCACTTTTATTAAGCATTGATCAAGAAGGCGGCATCGTAACAAGACTTGGTGAAGGCACTCATTTCCCAGGCAATATGGCACTCGGAGCCGCGAGAAAAACAGCTTACGCGTCCCAGACCGGCGCCATAATCGGGAAAGAACTGAAGGCACTTGGCATTAATACGAATTTCGCTCCCGTTCTCGATATCAATAATAATCCCGGAAATCCGGTCATCGGCGTCAGGTCATTCAGTTCAGACCGTGATCTGACAGCATCACTCGGCCTTGCCTCAATGAAGGCTCAGCAAAAACAGGATGTCGCTGCCGCCGTCAAACATTTCCCGGGACACGGCGATACGGATGTCGACAGCCACTACGGCCTCCCGCTTGTCACCCACAGTCAAGAAAGGCTGCGTCAGATTGAACTTTATCCGTTCCGGAAAGCCATTCAGGCCGGGGCCGATATGATCATGACAGCCCATGTGCAATTTCCCGCTTTTGACGATACAACTTATAAAAGCAAACTGGACGGTTCAGACATCCTCGTACCCGCCACACTCTCGAAAAAAGTGATGACTCATCTTCTCCGTGAGGAAATGGGATTTAACGGCGTCATTGTCACGGATGCATTAAATATGAAAGCCATTGCCGATCATTTCGGCCAGGAAGAGGCGGTCGTCATGGCCGTAAAAGCAGGAGTGGATATCGCTCTGATGCCGGCCCAAGTGACATCGCTGCAAACGGAAAACCGCTTTGCCCAAGTTCTTGCCGCTTTAAAAAAGGCGGTTCAGAAAGGGGAAATACCGGTTCAGCAAATTAACAAATCGGCGGAACGCATCATTTCCCTGAAAATAAAAAGAGGTATATATCCCGCGAAAGAAACAAGTCTGAATAAGAAGGTCGCAAAAGCAAAGCAAACCGTCGGAAGCAAAAACCATCTGAAAGCTGAAAAACAAATCGCGGAAAGATCCGTCACCGTCTTACAAAACAAAAACCGTACCCTTCCATTCAAACCGAAAAAGAACAGCCGCGTTCTCATTGCCGCTCCTTATGAAGATCAAACAGCATCCATGGAACAAACCATCCGGCAGCTCATCAAGAAGAAAGAGATCCGGCCGGTAACCATCAGTAAAATGAACTTCGCCGAGCGCACATTTAATGATGAGTATAAAAAGCTCGTATCCGACGCCGATTACGTCATTACAGGCTCATATGTCGTGAAAAATGACCCTGTCGTAAATGACGGCACCATTGACGATTCTGTCACAGATCCCGGCAAGTGGACGACCGCATTTCCGCGGGCCGTCATGAAATCCGCACAATCGAACCATAAACCCTTTGTGCTGATGAGCCTTCGTAATCCTTACGACGCCGCTAATTTTGAAGAAGCTGAAGCCCTTATTGCAGTCTACGGCTTTAAAGGATATGCAGACGGACAATTTCTTCAGCCAAACATTCCGGCAGGCATTGAAGCGATATTCGGACAGACAAAACCGAAAGGCAGGCTGCCCGTTGACATTCCTTCCGTCACTCACCCGGGAACGACGCTGTACCCTTATGGCTTCGGAATTAATCTAAAAAACGGAAAACCGCTTTAAACAGGAGGGCTGATCATGAAAACACAAACGGCTGCGCTTCTCGCCGGATTAGTCGTCATCAGTGCCATGACGGCAGTCTCGGCGGCTTCTGACAGAAATTCACACACTGCCAAGAAACCAAGCATCGAAACAGGCATCGACCGCCTGCTGAAAGATTATAAACAAGAACTGAAGGGAAAAAGGATCGGGCTGATCACCAATCCGACCGGTGTGAACTCAACATTGAAAAGCAGCGTTGACGTGCTTTACGAGGCACAAGACATTCATTTGACGGCATTATTCGGACCGGAGCACGGTGTTCGCGGGGACGCTCAGGCCGGAGACAAAGTCACATCCTATATAGACGAAAAAACAGGGCTTCCCGTCTACAGCCTTTACGGAGAAACGAGAAAACCGACGCCTGACATGCTGAAAGATACGGATGTGCTGATTTTCGATATTCAGGATGTCGGAACGCGATACTACACCTACATTTATACAATGGCCTATGCCATGGAAGCGGCCAAAGAAAAAGGCATTCCTTTCTATGTCTTGGACCGGCCGAATCCGCAAGGCGGACGAAATCCGGACGGCCCGGTTCTTGAACCTCATTACGCTTCATTTGTCGGACTTTATCCAATCCCGCTGAAGCACGGCATGACCATCGGCGAGCTTGCTCTCTTATTCAATAAAGAGTTTCATATTGGCGCCGACCTCACCGTCGTAAAGATGAAGCGCTGGAAGCGGACGATGACGATTGAAGATACCGGTCTGCCGTTCGTCCTCCCTTCGCCAAACATCCCGACCCCGGACAGCATATTCGCATATTCGGCAACAGGCTTAATTGAAGGCACAAATGTATCTGAAGGAAGAGGCACGACGAAGCCGTTTGAACTTATCGGTGCGCCTTATATGAAGAGCACAGAGCTTGAAGAACGCCTTAACAGCCTCAAGCTTCCCGGCGTCACCTTCAGAGCCGCTTCATTCATCCCCAGCTTCTCCAAGCATCAAGGCAAGCTATGCCACGGCGTACAAGTCTACGTAACAAACAGAAACACATTTGAAGCGGTAAAAACAGGGCTCTCCATTCTGAAAACCATGCATGACTTATATCCGAATGACTTCTCATTCCTGCCGACAGGAGCTTTTGACAAGCTGATCGGCAACGGCTGGGTACGCAAAAAAATAGAACAAAGCGCTTCCATTCAAGACATCATCAGCACATATCAGCGCCGGCTTGATCAATTCGAGCCCGTAAGAAAGCAATACCTCATATACTGACAAGATTCGTGTTACACGTGTAACATTTTGACGTGTTTTGCATTTCCGCCTTTTTATAGGAAAACATTCATTTATTTGGTACAATTCAAATGATAACAGTTATCATTTGAATGAATGTTTCCTAAAAGGTGGTTTCTCATGAAAAACACATTATTCTTTCACCCAATTGATATCATCTCCGTAAAAAAAACAGCCGACCTTCTGTCAGAGCATCAGCTCACTGATTCCCCCGTACTGATCTTTCATGTGAAAGGCGAGGGAAAAATTGATATCGGAACAGACAGCGTCCCGCTCCAGAAGGAAACACTCTACATCTGTCCTCGTGATGAGACATTCAATATTGATCCTATGCCGTCAGACGGCATCCATTTGTATATCGTCAGACTCCGTGTTTTTTCCTATTTCTCAGACGAAGAAGCGATGCTTCCGGTTAATGGGGGAGACATCTTTCACGGACTCCAGCAAATGAATTTGCAGACGGTTGAACATTTGACAAGCCGGCTTCAGTCACTTTCCGAAAATGTGCAATCAGCAGACGCATTGCAGAAAATGAAATCAACAGCCGACTTTCAGCAGCTGATGTACGACCTGTATGCCGCAAAAGTGTGTCATCAGAACAATACGAAAGCGGCGATCGAACAGACAAAACAATTCATACATGCACAATTCGCCACAAAAATCACGCTCACCCAGCTTGCGCAAATGGCGGGGATCAGCCCCAAGCATTACAGTGAATCCTTTAAAAAGCTATATGGGCAGAGCGTAACAGAATATATCACAGACATCCGCATGACCAATGCAAAAAAACTGATGGCCAAAGCCAGCTGCAAACTGCGGGAAATCGCTCATCAAATCGGCTACCAGGACGAATTTTATTTCAGCCGCATCTTTAAAAAACATACCGGCAGCTCACCTACAAGCTATATGAAAAAAAGACGCACAAAAATGGCTGCGTACGGGAAAGAAATGATGGGGCATCTGATCCCGCTGCATCACGTGCCTTACGCTGCGGCGCTTCACCCGAAATGGACGGCCTATTATTACAAACAATTCTCTTCCGACATTCCCGTTCACCTGAGCGCTTACCGCTACAACGCAGATTGGGAAGAGAATTTACATACGCTGTCTCAAGCTGCGCCTGACATCATTTTCAGTCTGGATTCTGTCAGTGAAGAAGAAAAACAGCGCCTGAATGATATCACCGAAGTTTTCTACCTGCCGACTCAAGACAATTGGAGAGATCAGTTTCTGCGCACGGCCGCTTACCTGAATGAAGAACAGGAAGCAAAGCATTGGCTTGAAGCCTATCAAAGCCTTGCGCAATCAGCGAAGGATTCGCTTCAAAACGTGCGTCATCAGCGTTTCTTATTTGTCCGTGTGTATAAAGAAAATATGTATATCGCCCATAACAACAGCATTGAGGAAGTCTTCTTCGGCGATTTAGGCTTTGCCTCCGCAAAACCGGAATCCTTTGCTCCCGACGAAAAGATTTCATTGGACATGCTGGCGGATTGCCAAGCTGACTGCATCATGCTTTTTACTTGCAAAGAACCGGAAACACTTCGCTATTTTCAGCGCATTCAGCAGACTGAGATATGGCAGAACCTTAGAGCAGTCAGCAATAAACGCGTGTTTCCCATTTCATCCGACCCGTGGATTGAATATTCTCCAAGCGGCCATCAGCGGATCATTGAGCAAAGCATTTCCATTTTTTCCGAAGATCGTCCATGGTAATACCGGAAATTGTCCATGGTCTTATCTCTGTTCATTCTCTATAATTCCAATTGATAATAGTTATCAATTGAACAGGAGGAACAATAGATGAAGAAATTGGCATTCGCTTTCATGATTTTGCTTTTGGCTTTCACGGCCGCGGCTTGCGGAAGCTCAGAAACATCTGATACAGCAAGTAAAGGAAAGGACGCTTCTTCAGATAAAAAGAAAATCGAATATCTCGGAAAAACATATGAAGTCAAAGCGCCGACTGACAAAATCGCCATTACAGGCAGCGTAGAGTCAATGGAAGACGCCAAATTACTCGACGTCCATCCGGCAGGAGCGATTTCATTCTCCGGCAAATTCCCGGAACTGTTTAAAGATATTACAGATAAATCCGTATCAACCGGTGAAAAAATGCAGCCGAATATGGAAAAAATTCTTGAGCTGCAGCCGGATGTCATTCTGGCATCAACCAAATTCCCGGAAAAAACATTAAAAAAATTGAGCGGCACCGCTGAGACCATCCCTGTCTCTCATATCTCATCAAACTGGAAAGAAAACATGATGCTGCTCGCCCAGCTTACCGGTAAAGAGAAAAAAGCGAAAGAAATCATTGCCGATTACGAACAGGATCTAAAAAAGACAAAAACAAAGATCAACAGCAAAGCGAAACAGTCAAACGCGCTGGTTATCAGAATCAGACAAGGCAATATTTATATTTACCCTGAACAAGTTTATTTCAACTCCACGCTATACGGTGATTTAGGTCTGAAGGCGCCGGCCGAAGTCAAAGCGGCGAAAGCGCAGGAACTGATTTCTCTTGAAAAATTAAGCGAAATGAATCCCGACCATATCTTCGTACAATTCTCTGATGATGAAAACGCGGATAAACCGGACGCGTTGAAAGATTTAGAGAAAAATCCGATCTGGAAGAGCCTGACGGCGGTCAAAAAAGACCATGTATACGTCAATACGATTGATCCATTAGCTCAAGGCGGAACCTCTTGGAGTAAAATCCGCTTCTTACAGGTTGCGGCTGATAAGTTGACTCAAGACTAATAAAGAGTAGGTTTTTCACATGTATGCAAAACGGCGGACACACATTATTATCATCGCTTCACCGATTGCCATTGTTCTGTCGCTGCTGCTTTCCGTTTTATATGGCGCAAAGCAGCTTGACGTCCATACCGTGTTCTCCGCATTGCTGCACTTTAATCCGGAGAATACCGACCATCAGATCATATGGCATTCAAGAATCCCAAGGGCTGCCGGCGCGATGTTTATCGGCGCCGCCCTTGCTGTTTCCGGAGCGCTCATGCAGGGAATCACACGGAACTATCTGGCCTCGCCTTCGATCATGGGTGTGTCGGACGGCTCCGCTTTTATCATTACCCTTTGCATGGTATTGCTCCCTCAATCGACATCCATTGAAATGATCATATACTCGTTTATCGGTTCCGCTTTCGGCGCCGCCCTTGTTTTCGGGCTGGCCTCCATTCTTCCCGGCGGTTTTACCCCGGTGCAGCTTGCCATTATCGGAACGGTGACCAGTATGCTTCTCAGCAGTCTGTCGGCTGCGCTTTCGATTTATTTTCAAATCTCGCAGGATCTCAGTTTTTGGTACAGTGCGAGACTGCATCAAATGAACCCTGATTTTTTGAAACTGGCCGTCCCGTTTTTCGCTATCGGAATCATCACGGCCATGATTCTCAGCAAAAAGGTTACAGCCGTATCATTAGGAGACGACATTTCAAAAAGTCTGGGACAGCAGAAAAGAACTATCAAACTCATGGCGATGGCGGCCGTTGTCATATTGACCGGAAGCTCGGTGGCGCTCGCCGGAAAAATTGCCTTTGTCGGTTTGGTCGTTCCGCACATCACACGCTTTCTCGTCGGATCAGACTACAGCAGGCTGATTCCCTGCGCGTGCATCATCGGCGGCGTCTTCCTGACCTTTTGCGATCTTGCCAGCCGATTGATCAATTATCCGTTTGAGACACCTATTGAAGTTGTTACTTCTATCATCGGTGTTCCTTTCTTTCTTTATTTGATTAAAAGAAAAGGAGGGGATCAGCGCGGTGCGTAAAATGGCCGGAATTTATATCATACTGATTGTTCTCATATTGCTCGTAAGCTATTTCAGCATGACCAGCGGTTCTTTTTCCGCAAAGCCGGGTGAACTGCTCAGTACGCTTTTCCACATCCATCCGAATCCTCAATATGAAATTTTGCTGTTTCAGCTGAGGCTGCCGCGCATTGTCATGGCGGCTGCCATCGGACTCGGTTTGGGGATAGCCGGAACCGTTATTCAGGCCATTACCAAAAACGGACTGGCCGATCCCGGGATTTTAGGCATCAATGCCGGAGCCGGAGCGGGAATCGTTGCGTTTATGCTTCTGTTTCAGGGGCAATCTGAAGCGACGGCGCTTGCATCAGCCATGGGTATGCCTGTCTTCGGCCTCATCGGAGGATTGATGGCGGCCGTGCTGATTTATATTTTCGCCTGGCACCGGGGCCATTTGGAATCCGGCAGAATTATTCTCGTCGGAATCGCCATGAATTCCGGATTCAGCGCGCTGTCTCTATTTCTTTCATTAAAAATGGACCCGCAGGACTATGAGATGGCGATGGTCTGGAAGAACGGCAGCATCTGGTCAGCAAACTGGATGACCATTACGGCGATACTCCCGTGGCTGATCGTGTTCATCCCTCTGCTGATGGCGAAAATGTCATTGTTGGATACCATACGTTTCGATGAGGACACGGTGAAAAGCCTCGGTGTTTCATCCAATAAAGAAAAAACCATTTTACTCGTTGCCTGCATCGCTCTGATCAGCGCATGTGTGACCGCAGCGGGCAGCATGGCGTTTGTCGGACTGATCGCGCCTCATATTTCCCGCAGGCTTGCCGGAATTGAACACAGATATTCGTTACCGGTCAGCGGACTGGTGGGTATGCTTCTCGTCATATCCGCCGACTTTGCGGGCAAATTGTTCTTTCAGCCATCAGAAGTGCCGGCGGGCATTATTCTGGCGATTCTCGGCGTTCCTTATTTCTTTTTTCTGCTGTTTAAACAAAAAAAGGGATTGGACGCATGAGAGGCACACTCACAGAACACCGGATAAACGGAAAGGAATGCACGGTGTATCTTCCTCCCTCCTATTCGGTTCAAACCAAGGCTTTACCCTGGGTTTACGTACTTGATGGGGGTGTTTTGTTTTTAGAGCAGATGGAGAAGCTTGAATTCCAATTTGCGAACGGAACACTTCCTGAATTGATTTTCGCCGGCATCAAACCGGATAACAGGCTCGATGAGTACACACCATGGCCTGCGCCTTCCCTGAGCCCTGCGTTTCATGATTTCGGCGGCAAAGGGAGCCTCTTTCTTGAAGACCTGACAAATACCATCATCCCAACGGTTGAAGATATGCATCACATGTCTCCGGACCCGGAAACAAGAGGACTGATCGGCGCGTCATTAGGCGGATTGTTTTCAATGTACGCGATGTTACAGAAGCCTGAGATATTCGGCAGAATCGGCTGTATCTCCGGGTCCTTCTGGTATGAAAAATCGGCAGACTATGTCCGCTCCGCACCTTTGCGGCAGACACGGCAGCGCATCTATATGTCTGTCGGCAGCCGTGAAGCTGAGCATAAAAACAACATCCAAAACACTATGGTCAGACAAAATAGAGACGTGCATGAAAGCATGAGGCAAAAAGGCTTCTCTCACTCTCAGCTCTGTTTCACGATTGAAGAGGGCGCCGTGCACCATCAAGAAGCGTTCAAAAGACAATTCATTTCAGCTCTAAGCTGGCTGTACGGAAAAAACCGCTCACGTGGCTGAGCGGTTTTTTTCATACTTCATAACGACCGGCTTAAGTTCAAAGCGCCTCAGCAAATAGCCGAATAAAGCGGCAAGGATTTGCTGAAAAAGCATCCCGATGACGACCGGAACCGCCACTTGCGACGGAAAAAACGAAACGGCGAGAACGGCCCCAGCACTGATATTGCGCATGCCTCCCGTATAAATCAGAGAGACAATTTCATCCTGGCTCCGCTTCAACAGCCTTCCGATCAGCCAAGCCACAGCATAACCCGTCATGGCAATAAAAAATACCACGGCCGCAATGCCCGCAAATTTGATATCCAAGTGCGTAACATACGGCGCGATTTCCGAACTGTTAATGGCAATGACTATCATCAGACAGAGTTTTGAAAAAGGAGACAGCGTCCGGCTTATCGCCTGAGTCCTGACCGGCGGGGAAAACTGGTTGACCATCATCCCTGCGATAGACGGAAGCACCACCATTTCCAAAAGCCCTTTCATCATTCCCCACACATCCATCTGGACATTTGCCCCGGCCAGGACAGAAAGGCTCAGCGGCACGATAAAAGGAGACAGTACGGTATCAACCAGGATTATAGACAGCGTCAATCCGACATTCCCCTTATACATCGCGGCCCAAATCAAACTCGTAATTCCGGTCGGAATCACCACACCCATTATCAGCCCCGTCACAGTTAAAGGGTCACCGCTGAATATCAGATGACCGCTTCCCCATGCAAAAACAGGCATGAAAATATGCAGAACAAACAATGCCATGATCATCGGGAGCGGCTGCTCAATACTTCGCTTCAGCGATTGAAAATTGGCACTCAGACTGCCCGTAAATGTAATAAAAGCAAAAATCCACGGCACAGCGCCGGCCATCCAGCTGATATGCTGAGATAACAGCACACCCGCCGCCACACTTGACGGAGTCAAAAGCGGCATGATTCTCCCCAACACTTGGTTCATCTTCTGAAGCCACATCATATGCAAGTCTCCTATATACGGTTTTCAAGTCTCATTCATTATAACAATGCACTCCGGCAAATTTAACCGAAAAAAAGCCCGGATATATTCATCCGGACTTCACAAATTCTATGCCATTTGCTTCATTAAATCTCGGCTTTTCTGATTTAATCCCTTTAATTCAGCCTCAATTCCGTATTCTTTACATTTGGCGACAATTTTCTCAAGAGCCGCCGCTCCTGAATCATCCCATACGTGGGCACCTGTCAAATCAATGACAATCCGTTTCACACCTTCATCATAATCGATGGCATTCATCAGCTCAGATACAGAAGCAAAAAAGATCTGTCCCGTTACCTTATATGTTCTGACATCTTTCTGTTCGGAATGTGATACAATCTTCAGCTTAGAAATTTTAGCCGTGAAAAAGATTGCGCTTAATAACACACCCACGAAAACACCCTTCGATAAATCATTTGTCAGGACGACCGTCAAGACGGTAATAACCATAACGATTGAATCCGTAAGAGGCGCTTTCCGCAAGCCTTTAATCGATGACCAATCAAAAGTGCCGATGGACACCATAACCATCACGGCCACCAGCGCAGCCATCGGAATTTTCACAACGATACCGCTTAATACGGCAATTAAAAACATCAAAAACGCTCCGGCCGTAAAAGCTGATAACCGGCCGCGTCCGCCGGCTTTCGTATTAATGACGGACTGGCCGATCATGGCGCATCCGGCCATCCCTCCGAAAAATCCGTTCACAATATTAGCGATTCCTTGTCCGCGGCTTTCTTTGTTCTTATCACTATCCGTATCCGTCATTTCGTCAATGATCTGGGCCGTCAGCAATGACTCAAGCAATCCGACGAATGCAAGCGCCAGTGAATACGGGAAAATAATCCGCAATGTCTCAAACGTCCACGGAACATCCGGTATCAAGAAATGCGGAAGTGAACTTGTAATTCCGCCCATATCACCGACTGTGCGGACATCCGCATGGAAAACCACCGCAATAATCGTCATGACAATAATCGCCACCAGCGGAGACGGCACGGCCGTCGTAACCTTCGGCAAAAGATATATAATAGCCAGTGATCCGGCGAGCATGGCGTACATCACCCAGGATGCCCCTTTGAACTGCGGCAGCTGCGCAGAAAAAATCAAGATCGCCAAAGCATTCACAAATCCGATCATGACCGAACGCGGAATAAATTTCATTAATCTCGCTATCTTACTGACCCCGAGAACAAATTGAATAATACCTGTCAAAATGGTTGCCGCAAACAAATACTGCAGTCCGTAATCGGCCACCAAAGTCACCATTACTACCGCCATCGAACCTGTAGCGGCTGAAATCATTCCCGGTCTGCCGCCGAAGATCGAAATAATAATCGCGATGCAAAATGATGCGTAAAGGCCGACCATAGGATCGACACCTGCAATAATTGAAAATCCGATTGCCTCAGGAATCAGAGCAAGAGCAACCAGAATACCGGCCAGAATGTCTTTACGGACATTTCCGAACCATTGCTGCTGTAATGTATAATCTTTCAAATGATAACGACTCCTTTTTACTATAAAAATCCGCACCATATCAGTTGGAAGCATTGACTTTATCTGGGGAATATGAGGACGGCTTACGGAGCAAAAGAGGACACGCTCAGAGTATAATGTCGTTGAGGAAAGGAATTGTTAACAAAGAGTATCATATTAAATTTTTAAAAAATGTGCAAGACCGGATAAATAAGAAAGAAAAACGGCTCTCATTTGAGCCGTTTTCGCCATTTTTATAAAAGTTCCGGATCAGACACGAGAATGGTTTTTATCGCGCTGATATCCTTTCTCTCTTTTGTCACCGGGTCGATGCCCATGAGATGATCAATGGCTTCTTCATAATTCTTCAGTTCCGTCTTTTCAGTAATGAAATCATAGAGCTGCGGAAGGTCGGACGCACATGCCAACGCAGCCTCCATGATCTGCCGGGCTTCACCTGTGCCCACAATCGTCACGCCGTTTGACAGCAGCTGGTACGGCCTTACCGTCATCTCATACGTATCATCAAAGCCCATCGGCACAATTCTGCCTCCCTTTTCAATGAAAGGATAAGCCCAATCAAGCTGGTTGCCGATCGCGTCAAAAATCACATCAAATTTTCTTCCTTGATTAATCCGTTTCACTTCATCCACGGTTAGCGCTTCAGGATGGTAGACATAATCCGATATCCGGCTTGCCGCCTCACTCCGGAAGCTGCCTATTTCAGTCGCGACCGTCAAACGCGCCAGTTTTTTCACCATCATTTGCACAAGCAGTCCGATCGGTCCGGAACCCAAAACCAAAACCGAATCCTCCGGCTGAATCGAAGCCTTATCCACAACGTTCAGCACACAGGAGAGAGGTTCAACCAACGTGGCTCGCTCCCATTCCATGGAATCCGGAATTTTGTACATGAACCGATCTTCCCCCACGTAATATTCCGCAAACGTCCCATGCGCCCCGATTCCAAGCTGCCATTCCTCGAAGGTTTCGCAATAACACGTCAGTCCTCTCCGGCAATAATGGCATTTCCCGCAAAACTGTGTGGGATCTATCACGACGCGGTCTCCGACTTTTACATTTGTCACGTCCGGCCCGACTTCCACGACCGCTCCCACCGATTCATGCCCCATAATCATATGATGGGTTGCATTCATTTTTCCTTTCAGCACATTTAAGTCCGTGCCGCAGATACCGGTGCCGAAAATTTTCACCTTCACATCATTGGCTTTTCGAATTTGAGGCTCGTCCACCTCTTGATATTCAAGCTTATCATTAGGAGTCCAGACCAACGCCTTCATATCTCTCTTCCTTTCTGCCCCAGCGGATTTGGTCTAATAATGTCTGATGAAGCTCCTTCGTTGATGCAGCGATACATGATTGCTGATTCTGGTAACTTAAATCTGTCAGAAGTGTGTCGTCTAAAGACCGGCCGTACGCATCCGTAATGACCACTCCCGCTTTCTTCGCCAAAAAGACGCTCGCGGCAATATCATAAGGAAATAAGTGCAGCACCTGTCCGTTCCCGACCTGCTGAAAATCTGAAAGCAGCTTCGGATCATCTTTCAGCAGACGATTGCCGATATCCACATAAGCATCCATCTGCCCCGTAATAATTCGTGAAATCGAATAAGAAGCGCTGTTGAAAACAAAGACTCCGCCGTTATTGGCCGACTGGTCAATCAAATGGCCGTATGCGTCCGTCATCAGCTGCGCCGGATGCCCGTTAAACTCAAGGCTCCAAAACATATTTTTAATATCCTGCACTCCGCTCAAATTCGGCAATTCTCCCTGATACCCTTCAAATTGAATGGTATCGCTGTAAATATCACCGTACATATAAGCGCCTGATTTCAATTCAAGTAAAAAAGCAAATTCGATATCCTTAATTCTTGCGTTTGGCTTATAGGAAGCAAGCGCAATCGAAATACATGACATTTCAAGTCCCGCGGCGGCCGGGCGCGTTCCGTCTATCGGATCTACAATTAAAATATATTGCGGATTCTCTCCAATCAGCTTGAGGCCGCCATCCTCCGTGTAAAAAGCAACCGGATGGCCCTTTTCTTGAATATAATCCAGCACCGCCTCCTCAGCAGCGGCGTCTATATTAAATTGAGCATCGCCTCCGGGGGAATATCCGTTTACGAGCCGATTTTTCAGCGTGCCTTTTTGATTTTTCACCTTTTGATAAACATATTGTCCAAGCTCAATGATATAGTCTCTCACTTGATTTCCTCCAATAGCTTGCGAAGTCTGTAGCAGAGCACCTCAGCTTCACTAAGTGTAATGGTTAAAGGCGGACGGATTTTAAATACATTTCCGAATCCGTAACGGGATGTCCGGAGAATCAGTCCGTAATCCATCGCCCGTTTGGCAATATAATTGGTCAGCTCCACATCAGGTTCATTGTTCTCTTTGACAATCTCAACACCGATCATCAGACCGACGCCTCTTACTTCAGAAATAAAAGCAAAATCCTCTTTCATCGTTTCTAAGCGGTCCATAATATAATTTCCGACCGTCGTTACGTTTTCCAAAAATCCTGGACGCTGCATGATATCTATGGTTTTACACGCGGCTGCAGCGGCCATCACATTAGATCCGTACGTAAAGGAATGTGTATATCCCGGAAGTCCGGTATACTTCTCCTCCGTCAGAGTGGCGGCAACTTGAAAGCCTGTGCCCCCGAGCCCTTTTGCTACGGTCATCATATTGGGTTTCACATCGAAATGGTCCGCGGCAAACATTTTACCCGTCCGTCCGAACCCGGTCTGAATTTCATCAAAGATCAGGGCGATATCATGTTCATCACATAGCTTTCTCAGCTGTTTAAAATACTCTTTAGGCGGAACGACGTTTCCTCCGTTTCCGGATATCGGTTCAATAATCATGGCGGCAATTTTTCCATTGCTCGCATACTCAATAAAATCATTAATTCTTTCTACGCACAGCATACCGCACGAATCAGGTTTCTGATTATAAAAACAGCGGCTGCAATAGGGATCAGGTACTTGTAGGCCAAAAGAGATTTGCGGCGGGAAAGGTTCTTTTCTGAATGAGTTGCCGGACAAAGCGGATGTCATATAGGTTTGTCCGAGGTGGCTTCGAAATAAGGAGATGACGTCGGTTTTCCCGGAGTAATACTGAGCCATTTTAATAGCTCCTTCATTCGCACCGGAACCGCTGCTGACTTTAGGGTGTACTTTTGTGAGATTATCGGGGGCGATTTCGACTAGTTTTTCTGCTAGTTTATTTACGGCGTCTGTTTGAAAGGACGATGTCACATGGATCAGCTTATCGGCTTGATCTTTAACCGTATCAATGACTTCTTTGTTACCGTATCCTAAATTCAAGTTAAACGTGGCAGAAGCACAATCAATATACTCATTACCTTCTTGATCGTACAGGTAAATCCCTTCTCCGCGCTCCATTACTACATCGTCAACACTGTAATACAAGCTGTCTGGATTCGTGATTTCCTTCGTTCCCACAAATACCACCCCTATGAAATTATTAGAAACTCGCTTTTTATCGTATTAATAATTGAAAATAATGTCAACGATCTTCTTGTAAAAAATGTTAACAATTTGTTAACGTTACCATAAGGGATGTATGTGAAAAGGTTATGTGATATAGTAACAATACTTGGATTTTTTGTAAAAACATCATGTCGTACGAGTAGAGAGAAATATTATTTTACCAATAAGGAGATAAAATGATGAAAACTCGTCTGCTGTGGATAAGCTGTTTTTCTTATGGATCGATTGCCTTTACACTTGTTATTCTTGGAGCCGTACTCCCTGAGTTACTCACACATTATTCACAAACCTACAGCAATGGCGGAGTACTAGTATTTTCTCAGTTCATGGGCTTCCTCGTGGGTGTCATCGGAATGCCTTACATGGTGAAAAAGTTCGGGCGCAAAAACGTCGTTATCTTTGGCCTGGCACTCATCAGCTGTGAGGTTTTCATCACCTTCCTGCCGCCCTGGCCGCTGCTCTTTCTTCTCGTCAGTATAGCAGGACTCGGTGCTGGATTGGTGGAATCCTGCGTAGGCACGATTATCCTCACTGCTATTAAAGAAAGACAAGCCGTGGCTATGAGCAAGATGGAAGTGGCTTACGGATTAGGGGCGCTGTTCATGCCTCTGCTTTCAGGCTTTCTTATCAACAGCCACATGTGGACAATTGCTTTTTTAGTATTAGGGTTATCCAGTTTTGCACTTTTAATCGCATGGAAGCAAATGAGTTTTGGGAGCATTGATCAGCTTCTCATACGCAAAGATGTCTCTTCCGACGGCACTAAAAAAGAAAGCACCGGCTATCGGTCACATGGATTGCTGTTTATTGCCCTGGCAGCTGCTTACTTCTTCTTTTACGGAGGCAGTGAAGTTTCAATTGTACATTTTATCCCCTCCATCTTCGCTGAGAAATGGGATATCCCCAACTCCTTAGCAACGATAACAGTCACCGTGTATTGGACTGGGATGATTATCGGCAGGTTATTAACAGGTCCGGTATCTGAAAAGCTGACATATCACCGTTATCTCCGTATTATAAGCGTTGGCGGCCTGGCTGCACTTGCTGTATTAGCACTAAGTAAAAGCGTATGGTTCGGTTTTGCCCTTTGCTTCTTTTTAGGACTGTTCATGGCCGGCATGTTTGCAATAGCCCTAATCATCACCAATCATTTTTACCCAGGAAAGACAGAAACAACTACCAGTATTCTGCTTGCCTCAAACGGATTAGGGGGTTCACTCCTTCCGATCGCCGTCGGCTGGAGCTTGGATGAGTATCCCGCACAAACCGCGTTCTGGCTGTTCACTGCACTGATGCTCCTGATGCTGCTGATTGTGTTCAGTTTAAGAATGCTCGAGACAATAAAATCAAACAGTCTTCAAAATCACAGCAGCAAAGCAAAATCAATATAAACAAAAAAGCTAATGCCTTTGAAAGGCATTAGCTCTTTATATCTGTGAGATCTTTCATATAAAAAACCCAGTTCATCATGAACTGGGTCAAGATGGCTTGGCGGCGTCCTACTCTCACAGGGGGAAACCCCCGACTACCATCGGCGCTGAAGAGCTTAACTTCCGTGTTCGGCATGGGAACGGGTGTGACCTCTTCGCTATCGCCACCAAACCATTGAGAGTGTTCTCTCAAAACTAGATAACAGGAAGCATACATTCAAAATTGGTTAAGTCCTCGATCGATTAGTATCTGTCAGCTCCATGTGTCGCCACACTTCCACCTCAGACCTATCAACCTGATCAT